>NZ_JBEOVM010000100.1:0-23957 GCF_040295505.1 Streptomyces sp. NPDC002790
GCGGCCGCGGGGGCGCCGGCCGGGGGCGCGCGCCCCCGGCGCCCCGGCCCGCGTCGGCGCCCCCCCCCCCCCCCCGGGGGGGGGGGGGGGGGCCCCCCCCCCGTGGCGGGGGCCCTGCCCACCGGTACCGGCAGGCAGGGCCCAGGTCACACGCGGAAGCGCTACGCCAGCAGCGCCGGAATCGTGCCCTCGTGCGCCTCGCGCAGCTCGTCCAGGGTGAGCACGAACTCGCCCTGGACGTCGACGGAGTCACCGTCCACGACACCGATGCGGGTGACGGGCAGACCCCGCGCCCCGCACATGTCGTTGAAGCGAAGCTCTTCGCTGCGCGGGATCGACACGACCGCGCGGCCCGCCGACTCCGAGAAGAGGAACGTGAACGCGTCCAGGCCCTCGGGGACGATCAGGCGCGCACCCTTGCCCCCGAGCAGCGCCGACTCGGCCACGGCCTGGACGAGGCCGCCGTCGGACAGGTCGTGCGCCGCGTCGATCATGCCGTCGCGGGAGGCCGAGATGAGGATCTCGCCGAGGAGGCGCTCGCGCTCCAGGTCGACCTGCGGTGGCAGACCGCCGAGGTGCTCGTGGACGACCTGCGCCCAGGCCGAACCGCCGAACTCCTCCTTGGTGTCGCCGAGCAGGTAGAGGAGCTGGCCCTCTTCCTGGAAGGCGACGGGGGTGCGGCGGGCGACATCGTCGATGACACCCAGGACGGCGACGACCGGCGTCGGGTGGATCGCCGCCTCGCCCGTCTGGTTGTAGAGCGAGACGTTGCCGCCGGTCACCGGCGTGCCGAGCTGCTGGCAGCCGTCGGCGAGGCCGCGGATGGCCTCGGCGAACTGCCACATGACGGCCGGGTCCTCGGGCGAACCGAAGTTCAGGCAGTCGGAGACCGCGAGGGGCTTGGCGCCGGTCGTCGCGACGTTCCGGTACGCCTCCGCGAGCGCGAGCTGCGCACCCGTGTACGGGTCGAGCTTCGCGAAGCGGCCGTTGCCGTCGGTCGCGATGGCGACGCCGAGGCCGGTCTCCTCGTCGATGCGGATCATGCCCGAGTCCTCGGGCTGCGCGAGCACGGTGTTGCCCTGCACGAAGTGGTCGTACTGCTGGGTGACCCACTTCTTGGACGCCTGGTTGGGCGAGGAGACGAGCTTGAGGACCTGGTCCTTCAGCTCCGCGCCGTTCGCCGGGCGCGGCAGCTTGCCCGCGTCGTCGGCCTGCAGCGCGTCCTGCCAGTCGGGGCGGGCGAGCGGGCGCTCGTAGACCGGGCCGTCGTGCGCGACCGTGCGCGGGTCGACGTCGACGATCTTCTCGCCGTGCCAGAAGATCTCCAGGCGGTCGCCGTCGGTCACCTCACCGATGACGGTGGCGATGACGTCCCACTTCTCGCAGATCTCCAGGAAGCGGTCGACCTTGCCCGGCTCGACCACGGCGCACATGCGCTCCTGCGACTCGCTCATGAGGATCTCCTCAGGAGAGAGCGTGGAGTCGCGCAGCGGTACGTCGTCCAGCTCGACGCGCATACCGCCCGAGCCGTTGGACGCCAGCTCGGAGGTGGCGCAGGAGATGCCGGCGGCGCCGAGGTCCTGGATGCCGACGACGAGCTTCTCGGCGAAGGCCTCCAGGGTGCACTCGATGAGGAGCTTCTCCTGGAAGGGGTCGCCGACCTGGACGGCCGGGCGCTTCGACGGCTTCGCGTCGTCGAAGGTCTCGCTCGCCAGGATCGAGGCGCCACCGATGCCGTCGCCGCCCGTGCGGGCGCCGTACATGATGACCTTGTTGCCGCTGCCGGACGCCTTCGCGAGGTGGATGTCCTCGTGCCGCATGACGCCGATGGCACCGGCGTTGACCAGCGGGTTGCCCTGGTAGCAGGCGTCGAAGACGAGCTCACCGCCGATGTTCGGCAGGCCCAGGCAGTTGCCGTAGCCACCGATACCGGCGACGACGCCGGGCAGCACACGCTTCGTGTCGGGGTGGTCGGCGGCGCCCATCCGCAGCGGGTCGACCACGGCGATCGGGCGTGCGCCCATCGCGATGATGTCGCGGACGATGCCGCCGACACCGGTGGCCGCGCCCTGGTAGGGCTCGACGTACGACGGGTGGTTGTGCGACTCGACCTTGAAGGTGACCGCGTACCCGTTGCCCACGTCGACGACGCCGGCGTTCTCGCCGATGCCGACGAGCAGCGCGTCGGACTGCGGCGCCTTCTCGCCGAACTGGCGCAGGTGCACCTTGGAGGACTTGTACGAGCAGTGCTCGGACCACATGACCGAGTACATGGCGAGCTCGGCGCCGGTGGGCCGGCGGCCGAGGATCTCCACGACCCGCTCGTACTCGTCCTTCTTCAGGCCGAGTTCGGCCCAGGGCAGCTCGACGTCGGGAGTCTTCGCGGCGTTCTCTGTGGTGTCGAGGCTCATGAGGCGGCGACCAGCTTCTTGAGGATCGAGGTGAAGAACGGGAGGCCGTCGGTGCGGCCGCTCCCGATGAGGGGCTCCACGGCGTGCTCCGGGTGCGGCATCAGACCGACGACGTTGCCCGCCGCGTTCGTGATGCCGGCGATGTCACGGAGCGAACCGTTGGGGTTCATGTCGAGGTACCGGAAGGCCACCCGCCCCTCCGCCTCCAACATGTCGAGCGTGCGCTCGTCGGCCACGTAGCGGCCGTCCATGTTCTTCAGCGGGATGTGGATCTCCTGCCCGGCGTCGTAGTCGGCGGTCCAGGCGGTGTCCGCGTTCTCCACCCGCAGCTTCTGATCGCGGCAGATGAAGTGCAGGTGGTCGTTGCCGAGCATGGCGCCGGGGAGCAGGTGGGCCTCGGTGAGGACCTGGAATCCGTTGCAGATCCCGAGGACCGGAAGGCCCGCCTTCGCCTGCTCGATCAGCGTCTCCATGACGGGCGAGAAACGCGAAATGGCGCCCGCGCGCAGGTAATCGCCGTAGGAGAAACCACCGGGCAGGACGACCGCGTCGACCTGCTTCAGGTCCTTGTCCTTGTGCCAGAGCGCGACCGGCTCCGCACCGGCGAGCCGGATCGCGCGCTGGGTGTCGCGATCATCGAGGGAACCGGGAAAGGTGACGACGCCAATACGAGCGGTCACTTTTCGGCCCCCACCGCGGGCTCTTCCACCTTGACGGTGAAGTTTTCGATCACGGTGTTGGCGAGGAAGGTTTCCGCCAGCTCATGGATACGGGCGAGAGCGGCGTCATCCACCGGCCCGTCCACTTCGAGCTCGAAACGCTTTCCCTGACGTACGTCGGAGATGCCGTCGAAACCGAGGCGCGGCAGCGCACGCTGCACCGCCTGGCCCTGGGGGTCGAGGATCTCCGGCTTGAGCATGACGTCGACTACGACGCGTGCCACTGGCACTCCCGGTGTGTGGGTTGAGCTGGTCCGTTCAGCGTACCTGCCCAAATTTTCTACTCGCGTAGACAGTAGGAAGCTACGAGATGCGGATCACGTTATGGCAACGACATGAGATCGCCACGGAAAATTAAGGGAAAGACTCCGGATAACAGCCTCGCGAGACACACCGAGACTTTTAACTGGTCTTCCCACTGCATTGCCGGACAGGGTAAAAAGGAATTGGCAGATACAGGCACTCGGCCTGAACTCGGGGCACCGCATTGCCCGGGCATTGCCTGACAACAGCTGGACAGTCTGCATCACCGCACGTCAAAGCGGGGTGCTGGACGAAGGGACCGATATTCGTGGCGCAGCGTGTCGTGGTCACCCTCTCTGACGACATCGACGGCGGAGAAGCGGCGGAAACGGTCGCATTCGGTCTCGACGGCTCGTCGTACGAGATCGACCTCAATAAGGCCAACGCCCATCAGCTCCGCGAGGCCCTCGCCCCCTACCTGGAGGCGGGCCGCAAGCGGTCGGGGAAGACCGGCAAGGCGTACAAGCGCACCGATCTGAGCCCGGACCCGGCCGCCGTCCGCGCCTGGGCCCGCTCGAACCGCTTCGACGTGCCGCCGCGCGGCCGCATCCCGAAGCGGGTCTACGAGGCCTTCGCCGCGGCCAACTGAGCGCGCGCACCCGCCGACCGGAACCTCTCGGCGACCGGACTTGCGCTGCACCCCCGAGGGTCGGCTAAAGTCTGGAGCACGCCGAGGGGCGAGGCCGCAGGGCCGAACCCCAAGGAGTCGTGCGGGTGTAGTTCAGTAGTAGAACATCCCCCTTCCAGGGGGAAGGCGCAGTGTGCAATTCCTGTCACCCGCTCTGCATCGCGTACCGAACACTTCGGTGGGTACGGTAGGCTGATGCAAGCAGTGCGAACGTAGCTCAGTTGGTAGAGCGCAACCTTGCCAAGGTTGAGGTCGCCGGTTCGAACCCGGTCGTTCGCTCAGAGAACGAAGGCCCGGTCCTCATGGACCGGGCCTTCGTCGTGTCGGTTCGTCGTGTCCGGCGGCCTTCTGACATTTGTCATGCGGGCCGATGACAGCGCGCACTGCCGACCGCCCCCGCCGGGCGACAGGCTTGAGACATGACCACCAACGAGCGCGTGATCGAAGTCACTGATCTGCGCCGCGTGTACGGGGACGGCACAAAGAGTTCCTTCGAGGCGGTGCGCGGAGTCAGCTTCTCCGTGGGCCGCGGCGAGCTCTTCGCACTCCTCGGCACGAACGGCGCCGGAAAGACCTCCACCGTCGAGCTCATCGAAGGACTCGCGGCCCCGGCCGGTGGCCGGGTGCGGGTGCTCGGGCACGACCCGTACGGCGAGCGGGACCGGGTGCGGCCGCGGATCGGGGTGATGCTGCAGGACGGCGGATTCCCCAGCGAGCTGACCGTCACCGAGACCGTACGGATGTGGGCCGGCTGCACGAGCGGGGCCCGGCCGATCGACGAGGCGCTGGAGGCGGTGGGACTCGGCAAGCGCGGGTCGGTCCGGGTCAAGCAGCTGTCCGGCGGCGAGAAGCGGCGGCTCGACCTCGCGCTCGCGCTGCTCGGGCGGCCCGAGGTGCTCTTCCTCGACGAACCGACCACCGGCCTCGACGCCGAAGGGCGCCGCGACACCTGGGAGTTGGTGCGCCGGCTGCGCGCCGAGGGCACCACCGTGCTGCTGACCACGCACTACCTCGAAGAGGCCGAGGAGCTCGCCGACCGGCTCGCGATCCTGCACGAGGGGCGGATCGCCGCCGAGGGCCGCGTCGACGAGGTCGTCGCCGCGCAGCCCTCCCACATCTCCTTCGAGCTGCCCGACGGGTACTTCGTGGGCGATCTGCCGCCGCTGGGGTCGCTCGGCGTCGACACACACGACCTAGAGGGCCGGCTGATCCGGCTGCGCACCGATGACCTGCAGCGGGCCGCCACGGGACTCCTCGTGTGGGCCAGGGACGCGGGCGTCGAACTGCGGCGGCTCGATGTGCGGGGCGCCTCGCTGGAGGAGGCGTTCCTGCGGATCGCGCAGGACGCGAAGAGTGCGGGCCCGCGGCGCGCGAAGGAGATGGCGGTATGAGTACGGCGACGATGACCA
Organism: Streptomyces sp. NPDC002790; assembly: GCF_040295505.1. Taxonomy (NCBI): domain Bacteria; kingdom Bacillati; phylum Actinomycetota; class Actinomycetes; order Kitasatosporales; family Streptomycetaceae; genus Streptomyces; species Streptomyces sp. NPDC002790. Next base: position 5,471 of record NZ_JBEOVM010000100.1, read on the forward strand.
CCACGACCGTGGGGCGGCTCGGCTCCCTGGCACGGGCCGAGTTGACGCTCATCGGGCGGAGCAAGGGGGTGCTGTTCACCGCCATGTTCGTGCCGCTGGTGCTGCCGTTCAGCATCAGCGCGTCCGCGACCGATGAGCGGCTGAAGGGCACCGGACTGAACCCCGGCACCATGGTGCTGTCCTCCGCGATCGGCTTCTCCCTGCTGTTCGCGGTCTACAGCTCGCTGGTCAGCGTGTACGCCTCCCGGCGCGAGGAACTCGTCCTCAAGCGGCTGCGCACCGGGGAACTCCGGGACACCGAGATCCTCGCGGGCGCCGCGATGCCCGCCGTCGTCCTTGGCCTGGCGCAGGTCGTCGTCCTGGTGGTGGCCTGCACGGTGCTGCTCGACGCGGGCGCACCCGAGGCGCCCCAACTGGCCGTACTCGGCCTGCTGTTGGCCGTTCCGCTGTGTGTCGCGCTGGCCGCGCTCACCACCGTCTTCAGCCGCAGCGTGGAGAGCGCGCAGGTCGCGGCGATGCCGCTGCTCCTCGTCACGATGCTCGGTTCGGGCACCATCGTCCCGCTGGAGGTCATGCCGGACACCCTGGCGTCCGTGTGCGAGCTGTTGCCGCTGACGCCCGTGCTCTCGCTGGTCCGGGGCGGCTGGAGCGGCGAGATGTCGGGCGGCGACACGGTGCAGGCGCTGGTCACGGCGGTGGCCTGGCTGGTCTTCGCGGTGTTTGCTGTACGACGGTGGTTCCGGTGGGAACCGCGGCATTGAGAGGGGCCGACGTGCGGGTGCGGTGGCGGGACCGGAGCAAGATCGAGCGGGTCGAGTGGCAGACGCGGATCACGCTGCGCACGGTCAACTGGTTGTTCTTCGCGGCCTGGTCGATGTCCGGCCTTGCGGGCAGCCTGGTGCACGACACCGTCCCGTACGCCCTCGGTGGCGCGCTCGCCGTCGTGAACCTGGTGCAGTGCGTGGTCGGCGACCGGCACGCGCTGACCGCCCTCGACCAGTATCTGGGGCGGGGCCGCGTGCCCCGGGCCCTGACGGGGGTCAGCGCCGCGCTGGCCGTCATCGCGTTCGGGTTCATCGTCGCGCTGACCGTCACGGACAGCGTGCGGGACGGCTTGATCACCATGCCGCTGGTGTTCGCCCCCATGCCGTTCACCTGCGCCTACGCGCTGACGGTGCCGGTGCGGTCCTTTGTGCGACGGGCCGCCGTCGCCGTCGTGGTCTGTGTCGCGGGCGCGGCGGTCATCGGTACCTCGCCCGGCGGCCTCGTGGTCGTGGCCCTGTTGATGATCCTGACAGCCGCTCTCGCCCTGTTGACCTTCCGGTGCTCCGCCTGGTCCCTCTCCGTGATGTGGGACTCCGAGCGCTCCCGCGAGACCAAGGCCCTGCTCGCCGTCGCCGAGGAGCGGCTGCGGTTCGGGCGGGATCTGCACGACGTCATGGGCCGCAACCTGTCCGTCGTCGCGCTGAAGAGCGAGCTCGCGGTGCAGCTCGCACGGCGCGGGCGGACCGAGGACGCGGTGGCGCAGATGATCGAGGTGCAGCGCATCGCGCGCGAGTCGCAGAAGGAGGTACGCGATGTCGTACGGGGCTACCGCGAGGCCGACCTCGGGGCCGAACTCGCCGGTGCGCAAGGCGTGTTGGACGCGGCCGGGATCGACTGCACGGTGACCGGGTCCGCCGCGGGACTGCCGAGCGAGGTGCAGTCCGCGCTCGGCTGGGTGGTGCGGGAGGCGACGACGAACGTGCTGCGGCACGGGGATGCGAAGGCCTGCCGTGTGGAGCTGGAGGTGGCTGCGAGTGGTGTGGTGTTGAGCGTGGAGAACGACGGGGTCGGCGGCGCGCCATCGACTTCCGGTACCGGGTCGGGGCTCGCGGGACTGCGGGAGCGGCTGGCCGCGGTGGGCGGGGAGCTGGAGGCGGGAGTGGTGCGGAACACGACGTTGCGCGGCGAGGTGTTCCGCGTGAAGGCCACCGTGCCGCTGACGCCCCCCGCACCACATGCGGCACCGGAGGCCGCACCACATGCGGCACCGGAGGCCGCACCCGCCGCTTCCGCCGTGCCCGACGCACAGCGGGAGCAGGAACAGGAGGCCCGCCGATGACGCTGCGCGTTCTGCTCGCCGACGACGAGCACCTGATCCGGGGCGCGCTCGCCGCGCTGCTCGCGCTCGAGGAGGATCTGGTCGTCGTCGCCGAGGCCGCGACCGGGCCCGAGGCGCTCGCCATGGCGCGGGCCCACAAGCCGGACGTCGCCGTGCTCGATCTGCAGATGCCGGGCGCGGACGGTGTGAGCGTGGCCACATCGATCCGGGACGAACTGCCCGGCTGCCGCACCATGATCGTGACCAGCCACGGGCGGCCGGGGCACCTGAAGCGGGCCCTCGCCGCTGGTGTGCGCGGCTTCGTACCGAAGACCGTGAGCGCCCAGCGGCTCGCCGAGATCATTCGGACCGTGCACGCCGGAAACCGTTACGTGGACCCGGAGTTGGCGGCCGACGCGATCTCCGCAGGGGACTCGCCGCTGACCGCCCGCGAGGCCGAGGTGCTCGAACTCGCGGCCGACGGCGCACCCGTCGCGGAGATCGCCGAGCGGGCCGCGCTGTCCCAGGGGACCGTCCGGAACTATCTGTCGTCGGCCGTCTCGAAGCTCGGCGCCGAGAACCGTCACGCGGCGGTGCGTCTCGCGCGCGAACGGGGTTGGGTATAGTTGGCGTCGCGCTTCGGCGCAGCGGCACCGCGCAAGCGGCGCTTGCGAACGTAGCTCAGTTGGTAGAGCGCAACCTTGCCAAGGTTGAGGTCGCGAGTTCGAACCTCGTCGTTCGCTCCACATAGAGAAAGGCCCCCGGTCCTCTGACCGGGGGCCTTTCTCGTTGCTGCGTCTTGCTACGCGTTCCAGGGCGTGCCCGTCAGCAGCTCGTACGCCTCGATGTACTTGGCGCGGGTCGCCGTGACAACCTCGTCCGGGAGCGCGGGCGGCGGCTGCTCGCTCTTGCGGTCCCAGCCGGAGGCCGGCGAGGTCAGCCAGTCCCGCACGAACTGCTTGTCGTAGGACGGCTGGGCGCGGCCCGGCTGCCACTGGTCGGCGGGCCAGAAGCGCGAGGAGTCCGGGGTCAGCACCTCGTCGGCGAGGATCAGCGCGCCGTCCTTGTCGAAGCCGAACTCGAACTTCGTGTCCGCCAGGATGATGCCACGCTCGCGCGCGATGTCCCGGGCCCGGCTGTAGACGGCGAGGGTGGACTGGCGGAGCTGAGCGGCCGTCTCGGCGCCGACCTGGCGGGCCACCTCTTCGTAGCTCACGTTCTCGTCGTGCTCGCCGACCTCGGCCTTCGTGGCGGGCGTGAAGATCGGGGCGGGCAGCTCGGAGCCGTCCTCCAGGCCCTCGGGGAGGGCGAGGCCGCAGACCGTACGCGACGCGTTGTACTCGACCAGGCCGGAGCCGGTGAGGTAGCCGCGGGCCACGGCCTCGACCGGAACCATGTCGAGGCTCTTGCAGACGAGAGTGCGGCCCACCCAGTCGGCGGGGGCGCCCTCGGGCAGCTCCTGCGAGATGACGTGGTTCGGGATCAGGTCCTGGAGCTGGTCGAACCACCACAGGGACAGCTGCGTGAGGACCTTTCCCTTGTCCGGGATCGGGCTGGGCAGCACCCAGTCGTAGGCCGACATGCGGTCGGTGGCGACCATCACGAGGTCGCCCGCCTCGTTCCGGTACAGGTCCCGCACCTTGCCGGTGTGGAGATGCACCAGGCCCGGCACCTGCACTGGTTCGGGCTTTTCGACGAATCCGGACATGGTTCCTCCCCGAGGTTGAAGACAAAGGGCGCCCGCAGGGCTCGAGTAGGGCGGTGGTGGGAGACGGGCGGGCGAGTACCCCGATTCTCCCGTATGCGGGGGCGGGTTTTGGCCACGGGCCTCGTACGGGGGCGTGTGCTCAGTCTCGTTTGCAGATGCGGTCGAGGAGATTCGCCGTCGCCCGCTGGATCCGCGGGTCCACGTGGCCGGGGCGGTCCAGGGCCGGGGACCAGGCGAACGTCCCGGATGCGAAGACCAGCGCTCCGGACGGCGACCGGTACAACGATGTCTCCTGGTGCCTGCGGGCCTTGTCGCTGTCGCGGTACGGGGAGTGCGCGAGCAGGATGCGGTCCTGGTGCTCGGGCAGGGACGTACGCGGGAAGTAGCGGTCGGCCTCGCCGGCCACCAGGTCGGCTATCTCGTCCCCCTCGTGCGCCCCGGTCGCCTCCCACAGCCAGTGGTCCGCGTTCCGCACGATCAGGGGGTGCGGGTCGGGGACCCGGCCCGCGTACTGGATGCCCATCAGCTGCTGCTCCGGCTTGTCGATCTCCCGCCACAGCGTCGGCCTTCCGGGGCCTCTGCGCTTGCGGCAGGTGAGCAGCCGGTCCGGTACGCCGGACGGGGCCGCGCCCAACTCCACCTGCCAGTACATGGTGTTGGCGGAGAGGAAGACGAGCGATGTCCCGTTCTCCCGGGCCAGCTCGGTCGTGCGGCGCATGTTCGCCGACCAGTACTCGTCATGCCCGGGGAAGACCAGGCCCCGGTAGCGGGTCGGGTCGATGCGGCCCGCGTGCAGGTCGCGGGCGTCGGCGTACGCGAGGTCGTATCCGTACCGCTCGGCCCAGCGGATGAAGTCGTAGGCGTGCCCCACGTGCAAGGGCAGGCCCGCGCCCGCGTACGGGCGGTCGAAGGAGACTGTGATCGCGGCCTCGCTCTCGCCGAGCAGCCGCCCTTCCTCGTCCCACGCGTGGTACAGACTCGCGCCCGTGCGCCCGTCCTCCGGGTAGAGGTTGTACGCCTGCCAGGTGATGTCCGGGAGCAGGAGCAGCAGGTCGGCGGGCTCGGAGTCGCGGACCGTGAAGGGGACGTGCGAGCGGTACCCGTCGAGCGTCGTGAGGACGGCGACGTACGCGCCCGCGTTCCAGTACGACGGGATCTGCAGCCGCCACGAAAGCCACCAGTGGTGGCAGGAGACCGTGCGGTCCGCGGTCAGCGGGGCCGGCTGGACGATGCCGGAGAGCCGCGGGCTCGTGGTGATCTTGCGGGCGCCGTCGCCGCCGTAGTGGCCGATGCGGTAGACGTCCACGGTGAACTGCTGGGGCGGGTCCACCGTGACGTGGAAGTCGATCGCCTCGCCGGGGGCCGCGGCGCCGGTCGAGGCGAAGCCCTTGATCTGGCGGTGCACGTCGTCGGCGGTGCGGGGGCCGCTGGTGCGGGGCGCCGGGATGTCACGCGCGCCGGGACGCGGCACATGGTCGGCGTACCAAGGGACGACATGTCCGGTGTCGTCGAAATAGTGCTCACTTCCGCGCAGCCAGGGGAGCGGTCCCTGTCCGAACGGGTCCGTGACCGCGTGCGCCAGCGCGCCCGATTCCCAGCGGGTGGTACGCGCGCGGGGCGGGGGCATGTCCTCGCTCGCCAGGTCCTTCGGGTGCCCCTCCCTGTCCGGCCCCATGCGCGCTCCCCTCCCTCGCTCCCCCGAGCCCACACCCGCTGCCGCGTGTCCGCGACCGGTCCCAGCACATCACATTACGCACGCACTCCGTCACCGTTCGTCGTGAATTGACGAGAGTGGAACGGTTCCCTCCGGGTTTCGGGGCGGCGCCTCACACCAGGCGCACCGGCTTCTCCGCGCGGATGCCCCGACGGGTCAGCCAGTCCTTGAGCGGCTCCACGTCACCGTCCTCCACCAGGCTCAGCACGCGGGGCGTCAGGTCGGCCGTACGCTCCCCGTCGACCAGGAGCGACGGGCCGTCCAGCCAGTCCAGGCCCGGCGCCGCGCCCGCCGTGTCCACGGCGGCGCAGCAGACCATCGCGGTGACGTGGTCGGCCAGCAACTCCCGTCCGCTGCGCGGCGGTTGCAAGGGAAACAGCGGCAGCGCCCCCTCGTCCCACAACGCCCCGTCCGGACTCCCCTGCCCCACCGGCGGAGCCACCGACACCGGCCGCTCACTCTCCTCCCGGGCGACCTCGGCGGCGAGCGTGGCGGAGAGGACGTCGAGGGGGGTCACGTCCTGCTCGCCGCTGGGCGCGGGCACATCAAGCCCGTCGGCGCTGGGCGCGGCCAAGTCAAGCCCCTGCGGCGATTGAGCAGCGGGGTCCGGGGCGGAGCCCCGAGGCGTGTGCGCGGACGATCCGCCCGGCACCACCGAAAGGTGATCCAGGACCCGGGCCAACGTCGGCCCCTCCGCACCCCCGGAGGGAACCCGGACGCCCAGCCCGTCCATCACCCGGTGGAGCCGCGCCGCATCCATCCGCCACTTCCGGTCCACGACCTCGTCCGGATACTCCTGCCAGTCCACCGGCGCCCAGTCGGGCCCACGCTCGGCGGGCCCACCGTGGAAGAGCCGGGCGGCAAGCAGCGACGCCGCCTCGTCGACCGTGCCCGGCTCATCGAGCAGGTCGCACGCGGGCCGCTCCCCGAGCCGCGAGGCAAAGGTCCCGTTCTGCGCCGCGAGGCGATCGCGCCGGGACAGCTCGGTCAGCGCCGCGACCACGCCCGCGTCGAGCCGGGCGGGCCAGCGGCCCATCCGCCAGGCCGGCAGCGCGACCCGCGTGAGCAGCCGGTCCCAGCCCGCGTACGCGAGCCCGACCTGCTCCTGCGCGACGATCCGCAGGCCGTAGTCCACCGCCTGCGCGCGCTCGGCCGCGGCCGCGGCGACGCCGCGCTCCATCTCGGCGGCGTGCACCCGGCAGCCGGTCAGCAGCAGCCGCGCGACCCGGCCGACGCCGCCGAGCACTGCACGGGCCACCGGCCCACGGCCGCCGTCGGCGGAGACCGCCACCGCGGCGTCGAGGCCACGGATGAAGCGCCGGGCCGCCGCTATGTCGGGGTGCGCCGAAGGTCCCGTACCTGCGACGACCGGGGCCAGGACCGCACGCAGCTCGCCCACCCGCATCCACCACAGGAAGGGGGACCCGATGACGAGAACGGGCGCGGCGGGCGCCTTGGGGTCACCGCCGTCACCACCGTCCCCGCCCCCGTCCTGGCTCTGACCTTGGCGCGCGGGCGGCCCGTGGGCCGGATGCGTACGGTCCTCGAGCCAGCTGTCGCAGTCCGGGGTGAGCGCTATCGCCGAGGGCGCCGGAACGTCGAGCCGGTCGGCCAGATCACGCACCATCCGGTACAGGTCGGGAGCGGTCTTCTCGGCGATCGGAATCGTCGGACTGACGGCCGGGCGGGCGCGCGCCACGACGAGCGCGACGGCGGCGGCCGCGAGCAGGACGACGACGGCGACCGCGCTCACGACCACGCGCGCGACATCCCAGCCCCCGCCCTCCAGATGACCCGTGGTGCCACCCGCGAGCAGCACCACGGAAGCGGCTGCGGGAAGCAGCGCGATCGCCGTCGCCCTGCTGCGGATGCGCAGCACGGCGAGGGCTCGGGAGCGCGCACTCTGCGCACCCATCTCCACACCCGTACCGGACACGACCGATGTCACCCCCTGCTGCCCTTGCCTGTAGCCCAGCCAGGGGCCGAGGCCCACAGCAGAGCTCTGGTGGCGTTGCTCACTCCCCCACAATGGCACCCGCCACTGACATCGCAATGCCGGTGGTCCGTCTGGTTCTGAGCGGCTCGCACGGGTGCCGTAACTCCGTGCGCCGCACCCTAGTTGGGGGTTTCGGCCTCGTCAGCCGGTTGGGCCAGCGGTCACTCGATGGAATGGCTTTGGGTAGAGGTGGGTGACATCGGGGGCCGGGCAGGCGAGGGTGTGGCCCGCCCGGGACCCCGCCCGGAAGCGGTCGCTGTCAGCGGCCGGAAGCCGCCTTCGCGGCGATGTCCGTGCGGTGCTGCGAGCCGTCGAGGCCGATGCGGTCCACGGCGGCGTACGCGCGCTCGCGGGCCTGCGTCAGGTCGCCGCCGACCGCGGTGACGGACAGCACGCGGCCGCCCGCGCTGACGACCGCGCCGCTCCCGCCGTCGCGCTTGGTGCCGGCGTGCAGCACGTACGCGTTCGGGGCGTCCTGCGCGGCCACCGCGTCGAGCCCGGTGATCGGGTCGCCGGTGCGCGGGGTGTCGGGGTAGTTGTGCGAGGCGAGGACGACGGTGACGGCCGCGTCCTCGCTCCAGCGCAGCGGCTCGAGGTCCGCGAGCGTGCCGTTGGCCGACGCCAGCAGGACACCGGCGAGCGGGGTCCTGAGGCGGGCCAGCACGACCTGGGTCTCGGGGTCGCCGAAGCGGGCGTTGAACTCGATGACGCGGACGCCGCGGCCGGTGATCGCGAGACCGGCGTAGAGCAGGCCCGAGAACGGGGTGCCGCGCCGCGCCATCTCGTCGACCGTTGGCTGCAGCACCGTGTCGAGGACCTCCCCGACCAGCTTCGGGTCGGCCCACGGAAGCGGCGAATAGGCGCCCATTCCACCGGTGTTGGGGCCCTCGTCGTTGTCGAGCGCGCGCTTGAAGTCCTGGGCGGGCTGCAGCGGGACGACGGTGGTGCCGTCGGTGATCGCGAAGAGCGAGACCTCGGGGCCGTCGAGGAACTCCTCGATGACGACGCGCTCGCAGGCCTTCGCGTGGGCGCGGGCCTCCTCGATGTCGTCGGTCACGACGACGCCCTTGCCCGCGGCGAGACCGTCGTCCTTCACGACGTACGGGGCGCCGAACGCGTCGAGCGCCTCGTCGATCTCGGCCGCGTTGGTGCACACGTACGAGCGTGCGGTGGGGACGCCCGCGCCGGCCATGACGTCCTTGGCGAACGCCTTGGAGCCCTCCAGCTGGGCGGCCTCGCCGGACGGGCCGAAGACGGGGATGCCGGCGGCGCGGACCGCGTCGGCGACACCGGCGACCAGGGGCGCCTCGGGTCCGACGACGACGAGGCCGGCCTCCAGCTCCTGGGCGAGGGCGGTGACCGCCGCGCCGTCGAGGGCGTCGACCGCGTGCAGCTCGGCGACCTCGGCGATGCCTGCGTTGCCGGGGGCACAGTGCAGGGCGGTGACGTCGGGATCGAGGGACATTGAGCGGCACAGGGCGTGTTCGCGGGCGCCGCTGCCGATGACGAGGACCTTCACGCCGGTCAGCCTATCCGTACGACCGGGGTGGTCTTGTACGGGCCGCCCAAGGCAGGCCGGGCAGGGGTTTGTGGTTTCCTCCAGGCTCCGCGGCGGGGGCGGGCCCGCCACGCGCTACTCGTTCGTGAACTCCTCGACCACCGTCGCGCCCAGTTCGCGGACGATCAGGTCGTGGCCCGACAGGGACTTCTCGTCCAGGTCCGGGTCGTCGTCCTCCGGGATGTCGTCCTCCACCGACACCGAGCGGCGGGGCGGCTCCTGAGGAGCGGGGGCCGGGGCGGGCTCCGCACTGGGCGGAGCGGGCCGGTCGGCTGACGGCTGGGACGGGGCCGGGGGCGCGGGGGCCGGGGCGGGAGCCGGTGCCGGGGCGGGAGCGGGAGCGGGGGCGTAGCCGCCTCCGCCGTAGCCACCGCCACCGCCGTATCCGCCGCCGGGGCCGGGCGGCGGGGGTGCGCCGCCTCCGCCCGAGGTGTCGACGACGGCGTCGATCTTCCAGTTCGCCCCGAACTGCTCGGACAGGGCCGCCTTCAGTACGTCCTCGCTGCCGCTGCTCACGAAGTTGTCACGGGCGCCCGCGTTCACGAAGCCGAGCTGGAGTGTGGTGCCGTCGAAGCCTGTGACCTGCGCGTTCTGACTGAGCAGGATCCACGTGAAGCGGCGCTTGTTCTTGACCGCCTCCAGGATGTTCGGCCAGAGCATACGGGGGTCCGGTCCGCCGACCGGGGCCGGTGCCGGGACCGGTGCGGGGGCCGCCGGGGCCGGGGCCGATTGCTGCGGGGCCGGGGTCGGGGCCGCCGCCTGCGGTGCGGCCGGGGCTGCCGGAGCGGGCGGAGCGGGCGGAGCGGGCGGAGCGGGCGGCTGGCCGGAGCCCGCGGCCGCGGCCGTGGGCCACCCGCCGGGCCTGCGACCTCCACCGGCTCCGGCACCGCCTGCCGGGGCGGCGGTGGGCCAGGAACCGGGGGCGGGCTGGGCGGGCGGTACCTCCGCGGGCGGGGCGGGAGCCGGGGTGGGGGCCGGAGCGGGTGCGGGTGCGGGTTCCTGAACCTGCGGAGCCACCGGCGCCGCCGGAGCCGGAGCCTGAGCCGCGCCGGGGCCGCCCCCCGGCCCGCCGCCTCGCACCGCGGCCCGAGCCGCCGCGGGCCCACCACCCGGCTCGACGGGCGGCACAGGCGCCTGCGCCGGGGCAGCGGCCTGCGCATGGGCATCGGGCCCGGGAACGTACGCCATGGAAGGCGCGGGACCCTGCCCGCCAGGCGTGAAGACTCCGCCGCGCTCGATGCGGTCGAGACGGGCCAGGAGCGAACGCTCGTCGTTGTACGCGGCGGGCAGCAGCACGCGCGCGCAGATCAGCTCGAGCTGGAGCCGCGGAGCGTTGGCGCCGCGCAACTCGGTCAGTCCCTCGTTGACGAGATCGGCGGCCCGGCTGAGCTCGGCGGCGCCGAACGTGCTCGCCTGCGCCTGCATCCGCTCCACCACATCGGCCGGGGCGTCGATGAGCCCCTTCTCCGCGGCGTCGGGAACGGCGGCCAGGATCACGAGGTCCCGCAGCCGCTCCAGCAGATCGGCCACGAAGCGCCGCGGATCGTTGCCCCCCTCGATGACCCGGTCCACGACCTCGAAAGCGGCGGCGCCGTCACCGGTGGCGAAGGCTTCGACGACGGAGTCGAGCAACGAACCGTCCGTATATCCGAGCAGCCCGGTCGCCATGGCATACGTCACACCGTCTTCGCCCGCGCCGGCGAGCAGCTGGTCCATGACGGACATGGAGTCACGCACGGACCCCGCGCCGGCCCGGACGACGAGCGGCAGCACGCCCTCCTCGACCGCCATGGCCTCCTTGCCGCACACCTCGCCCAGGTAGTCGCGCAGCGTCCCCGGCGGCACGAGCCGGAACGGATAGTGGTGCGTCCTGGACCGGATCGTCCCGATGACCTTCTCGGGCTCGGTGGTCGCGAAGATGAACTTGAGGTGCTCCGGCGGCTCCTCGACCACCTTCAGCAGCGCGTTGAAACCCGCCGACGTGACCATGTGGGCCTCGTCGATGATGTAGATCTTGTACCGGCTGCCCGCCGGGCCGAAGAAGGCCTTCTCCCGCAGGTCACGGGCGTCGTCCACGCCACCGTGCGAAGCGGCGTCGATCTCGATGACGTCGATCGACCCCGGCCCGTTCCGCGCGAGGTCCTGGCACGACTGGCACTCCCCGCACGGATTCGGGGTGGGACCCTGCTCGCAGTTGAGACAGCGGGCCAGGATGCGCGCGCTGGTCGTCTTGCCGCAGCCGCGCGGGCCCGAGAACAGGTACGCGTGATTGACCCGGTTGTTCCGCAGCGCCTGCTGCAGCGGGTCGGTTACATGTTCCTGCCCGATGACCTCGGCGAACGACTCCGGGCGGTAACGGCGGTAGAGCGCGAGAGACGACACGCATACGAGGTTATAGGCGCCCACTGACAACCGGACCCGCCCACGGGTATCGCGACCCCCCGGAAACGTAAACGCCCCCCACGCACCCGCCAGAGCCGACTTACCCTTGCTGCCTTCCGGCCCTGGGGGAGTTCAGTCAGATAGCGCCACGTGAGGGGCTGACGCCCACAGTACCCGATCCCCCACGGTGGAAAGAACCCGGAGGTCCGGCCCCCCGATCCGTCTCCGATCCGCCGTCGATCTTGATCGTCAACGTGGTCGCGAGCACCGCTCGGCGTCTTGTATTGTTTGCGGCGGAGGATTCGCCTAGTGGCCTAGGGCGCACGCTTGGAAAGCGTGTTGGGGGCAACCCCTCACGAGTTCGAATCTCGTATCCTCCGCACTGCCTGAACAGGCACACGCAGGGCCCCACCGCTTCGGCGGTGGGGCCCTGCGCAGTTCTGGTCCCGGGTCGCCTTCTACCCTCGTCGGGTGAGTACCACCGGCCGCACCCGTCACGTCGGGAACACCTTGCGCAGTTGGACGATCCTGCCCTCCGATGCCGATGCCGGTGCCGGGGGCACGGCGCGCGCCACGGACGTGGTGCTGGCGGCCGTCGCGCTGCTACTTGCGGTGTGGAACAGCCTCCAGAATCCCGCCCAGGGGCCGGCCGCTCCCTGGGCGAACCTGGTGATCGCCGTGGTGAGCGGGCTGCCGCTGCTCGTACGGCGTCGGGCTCCCGAGCTGGTTCTCGGCGTCGCGCTGCTCGCCAAGGTCCTCCAGGTCTCGGCCTTCGCGATGCCGCTCGCCTATTACGCGGAAGGCGCCTATCGCGGGCCGCACAGCCGGCGGGCCGTCTGGGTCTCGGCCGGGATCGGGTTCGTGGTCGTCGCGCCCTGGGACGCGGAGGGTTGGTCCAGCTTCCGGACCGTGGTGCTCTGGTTCTCGGTCAACTTCGTCTTCTCCTGCCTGGTGCCGCTGCTGCTGGGGCTCTACATCGGCCAACGGCGCGCCGTCGTCGCGGGCCTCGTCGAACGGGCGGAGCGCGCCGAGCGGGAGCAGCGGCTCGTCGCCGAGGCCGCCCGGGAAGAGGAGCGGCGGCGCATCGCCGGCGAGATGCACGACGTGGTCTCCCACCAGGTGAGCCTGATCGTCGTGCACGCCAACGTGCTCAGCACCGTCAGCCACGACCCGGCGGTGACGGACGAAACCGCGCAGATCATCCGGACAGCCGGACGGCGCGCGCTCACCGAACTCCGCGAGATGCTGGGGGTGTTGAGGAGCAGCCCGAGCGGCCCCTCCGACGCGCCGGCCGGTCCCGCCGCAGCTGCCCCGGACACCGATGCCCCGGACACCGAAGCCGCGACGGCCGAGCGGCGGCCCCTGCCCGGCCCGGGAGCCGTCGACAGAATCACCGAGCTGGCCGACGGCTCCCGGACCGCCGGGCTGCCCGTCACCGTGCACGTCGAAGGTGCGCCGCAACCGCTGGCCGAGCCGGTCGAGCGGGCCGCGCACCGGGTCGTGCAGGAGGCTCTGACCAACGTGCACAAGCACGCCCCGGGCGCCACGACGCGGGTTCAACTCGCCTTCGACCCACGGACCGTGCGGGTACGTGTCGTCAACGGCCCGCCCGGGAAGCCCGCCGCACCGACCGCCGACGGTGAGCCGCTGCTGCCCAGCGGGGGACACGGGCTGATCGGTCTGACGGAGCGGGTCCGCCTGGCCGGAGGCACCATCGAGTCAGGAGCCACCGGCGACGGCGGCTTCCGGATCGAGGCCGCGCTGCCCACGTCGAGTCGCGTGGTCAGCTGAATCCCGCGTCGTGGGTGATGCACGCGACCGGCCCTGAGCGGGGGATAACCCCACCTCCAAGACACCCCTCAGCTCCATGTCCCCCGCGCCGTCGAATCGCGACGATGGGTGGCATGACCTCGACCACGCTGTCCTACGCGAGCACGAACCCCACCGCACCGCGGTCCACGGCCCGTCCGGGGTTCTGGCGCGCTCCGTTCGCCGGTGCCACCTACCGCGAGATCGGGCACACGCTCACGTCGCTCCCCGTCGCGATCGCCGGGTTCGTCTTCGCCGTGACGATGTTCGCCCTGGGGGTGAGCACGCTCGTCGTGTGGATCGGCCTGCCGGTCCTCGCGGCGGCGCTGGGCGGCGCGCGTGGTCTCGGGGCGGCCGAGCGGGGCAGGGCACATGCGTTCCTCGACCTGGACGTTCCGGCCCCGGCGCCCGCCGCGCCCGGACTGCGAGGGCGGCTCGTCGACGCCGCCGGGTGGAAGGCGCTGCTCTTCCACACGGTGATGTTCCCGTGGCGGGTGATGAGCTTCGTCGTCTCCGTGACGTTCCTGGTCACGGGCTGGGCGGTCGCGCTCTTCCCCACGTACTCCTGGGTCTTCCACCGCTACCTGGACTGGCCCGGCTACCGGATCTTCGACTTCACGACCGACGCCGGTGTGCACCACGCGTACTACGTGGAGTCGCCCGCCCAGATCGCCGCGGTCTCGGCCATCGGGTTCGTGTTCGTGTTCCTGACGCCGAAGGTGGTGCGCGGCCTGACGAACCTCGACCGCGTCGCCATCCGCTCACTGCTCGGCGGCCGGACCCGCTGACCCCCGCGTGAGGACCGGGCGCAGCGCGTCCAGGACCGTCACGTCATCCACCGTCGACGGCACTGGTTCGTCCAGGCCGTCGGCGATGCCGCGCATGGTCCTGCGCAGGATCTTGCCGGAGCGGGTCTTGGGCAGGGCCGCCACCACGGCGACCGCCTTCAGGGACGCGACGGCGCCGATCCGGTCCCGTACGAGCTGGACGAGTTCCGCCTCGACCACCGCGGGGTCGGACGAGACGCCCGCCTTCAGGACCACGAAACCGCGCGGGACCTGGCCCTTGAGGGAGTCCGCCACCCCGATGACCGCGCACTCCGCCACATCCGGGTGCGCGGCGAGGACCTCCTCCATGCCGCCCGTGGAGAGGCGGTGCCCGGCCACGTTGATGACGTCGTCGGTCCGCCCCATCACGAACACGTAGCCGTCCTCGTCCACGTGCCCGCCGTCGCCGGTCAGGTAGTAGCCGTCGAAGGCCGAGAGGTACGAGGAGACGAAGCGCTCGTCGTCGTTCCAGAGGGTGGGCAGGGAGCCCGGCGGCATCGGGAGGCGGACGACGATGGCGCCGTCCTCGCCGGGAGCCATCGGCTTGCCGTTCCCGTCGACGACCCGCACGTCCCAGCCCGGCAGCGGGAACGTCGGGGAGCCCGCCTTGACCGGCGCGGCCTCGATGCCCACCGGGTTCGCGACGATCGGCCAGCCCGTCTCGGTCTGCCACCAGTGGTCGATCACCGGGATGCCGAGCAGCTCGCTCGCCCAGTGGTACGTCTCCGGGTCGAGCCGCTCCCCGGCCAGGAACAGGTACTTCAGCGCACTGAGATCGTACGCGCGCGTGAACTCCCCTTCCGGGTCCACCTTCTTGATCGCCCGGAAAGCGGTGGGCGCGGTGAACAGGGTCTTCACGCCGTACTCCTGCGCCACCCGCCAGAACTGGCCCGCGTCCGGGGTGCCGACCGGCTTCCCTTCGTAGAGGACGGTCGTGGCGCCGGCGAGCAGCGGGGCGTACACGATGTACGAGTGGCCGACGACCCAGCCCACGTCGGACGCGGTGAACATGGTCTCGCCGGGACCCACGTCGTACACGGCCTCCATGGACCAGCGCAGCGCCACCGCGTACCCGCCGCAGTCCCGCACAACTCCCTTGGGTTTCCCGGTCGTTCCGGACGTGTAGAGGATGTAGAGCGGGTCCGTCGCCGCCATCGGGACGCAGGGCGCGGGGTGTGCGCCGCTCATCGCCTCCGCCCAGTCGACATCCCTTCCCGGGCTCAACTCACCCGGTCCCTGCGGGCGTTGCAATATCACGCAGGCGTCCGGCTTGTGCGTCGACAGGTCCACCGCCTGGTCGAGGAGCGGCTTGTACGGGACGACCCGCGCCCCCTCGACCCCGCAGGACGCCGACACGACGACCTTCGGCGCCGCGTCGTCGATCCGCACCGCCAGCTCGTTCGCCGCGAAGCCGCCGAAGACGACCGAGTGCACGGCCCCGATCCGCGCGCAGGCGAGCATCGCGACGACGGCCTCCGGGACCATCGGCATATAGAGGACGACCCGGTCGCCGCGGGTCACTCCGAGGCCGGCCAGCACTCCCGCGAAGCGGGCGACCTGGTCGGTCAACTCCGCGTAGGTGTACGTGCGCTTGGTGTCCGTCACCGGGGAGTCGTACACGAGTGCGGGCTGCGCTCCGCGGCCCGCCGCGACATGGCGGTCCAGCGCGTTGTGGCAGACGTTCAGCTCGCCGTCCGGGAACCAGCGGTGGAAGGGGGCCCGCGAGGAGTCCAGGGCCCTGGTCGGGGGCGTGTCCCAGTCGATCGCGCGGGCCGCCGTGAGCCAGAAGCCCTCCGGGTCCTCGGTGCTCGCTCGGAAGATATCTTCGTACGACGGCATGCCCGCACTCCTTTGCGCAGAACCCGAACCCGCGGAACCCCGGCAACCAGGCTCCCGTAGCGACGGGAACACGATCAGGTCAGGCGGTGACCGCCGTCAACAGCACAGCCGCGTCCGTGAGCGCGACGAGGCCGTGCTTCTCCTGGGGGATGGCGTGCAGCTGGCCCTGCGTGAGCGTGACGTCGCCGGAGACCGCGGTGAGGCGGACGCGGCCGCGCAGCACCTGGAGGGTGGCGGCCGGCGGGGCGTTGTGCTCCTCCAGGTTGCTCCCCTCGGTCAGGGCGATCACGGACTGGCGCAGCAGCGGGTCCTCCTTGATCAGGAGTTCGGCGCTGCGGCCGTGCTCGGCCTTGCGGGCCGCGGTCAGATGGTCGTCGGCGAGGGCCGCGAGATCGTACGGGGCGGGCGTCGTGGAAGTCATGACGTCAGGGTTACCCCGGACGGCGCCGCCATGCGACGCGATGGGGACCGATCGTGGCCGTGCCTCGCCACGCCGGGGCGGGACCCCGGCGTGGCGACGCGGACGGCGCGGCGCGATCATCGACGTATGAGCCGTATGGACGTCACCCTCCACCTCGCCCAGGAGCCCGCCGCCGACGAACTCCTCGGGCGCAGTCCGCTCGCCGCGCTCGTCGGGATGCTGCTCGACCAGCAGGTGCCCATGGAGTGGGCGTTCGCGGGCCCGCGCACCATCGCCGACCGGCTGGGCGCCGACGACCTCGACGCCTACGAGATCGCCGCCCGGGACCCCGAGGCCTTCGCCGCGCTGCTCTCCGAGAAGCCGGCCGTGCACCGCTATCCCGGCTCCATGGCCAAGCGCGTGCAGCAGCTGTGCCAGTACCTCGTCGACCACTACGACGGGGACGCGGCCGCCGTGTGGGAGGGCGCCGACACCGGCAAGGAGGTGCTGCGGCGGCTGAACGAGCTGCCCGGCTTCGGCAAGCAGAAGGCCCAGATCTTCCTGGCCCTGCTCGGCAAGCAGCTCGGCGTGCGGCCGACGGGCTGGCGCGAGGCGGCGGGCGCGTACGGCGAGCCGAAGGCGTACCGCTCGGTCGCCGACATCACCGGGCCCGAGTCCCTCACGAAGGTGCGTGCGCACAAGCAGGAGATGAAGGCGGCCGCCAAGGCGGAGAAGGCGGCGAAGGCCGGCAAGTAGCGCCCGTCAACGAAGCGCGCGTGGTTACCCCGGAAGGGCCACGAACACGCCCGCTTTCATCAACTCACCCACGGCGCCACTCATTTCAGGCCCCGGTGCGGGACGCGACTGGACCCGGTTGAAGCCGGTTAAGGACGGTTTTTACCGGCTGTGCACCCCGTCCCCATGGCTGCGCCCGGCAAGCCTCGCCCGGTAGGCTTTCCGTGTGATCTTCAAGCGCATCGGAAACGGCCGGCCGTACCCCGACCACGGCCGGGAAAGCACCCGGCAGTGGGCGGACGTCGCGCCGCGCCCGGTCCGCCTCGATCAGTTGGTGACGACCAAGGGCCAGCTCGACCTGGAGACCCTGCTCGCCGAGGACTCGACGTTCTACGGCGACCTCTTCGCGCACGTCGTGAAGTGGCAGGGCGATCTCTACCTGGAGGACGGCCTGCACCGCGCCGTGCGCGCCGCGCTCCAGCAGCGCCAGGTGCTGCACGCACGCGTGCTCGAGCTCGGCTGACCGCGCCTCGGGACTGACGGCACCTCAGGGCCGCATTGGCCCTTTTGGGTTGGACTGAGCGACTGACCGTGATCATTTAATAGGCATCGTCGCCGCACAGGATTACGCTGCGCTCATGAGCATGCTCACTCCACCCGGCATGGGCGGCAAGTACCGCATCACAGGGGACAAATACCCCCGCATGCGGCGCGGGCGCCCGCGCAACAGGATCGTGCTCGCGGTCGTCGCGTCCGTCGCCGCGATCGGGCTGATCGGCTGGGGCTCGTTCCAGCTGGTCGACGTCTTCACGGGGGGCGACAAGGCCAGCGCCGCGGGGGCGAAGTCCGGCGCCTGCGAGAAGAAGCCGAGCGCGTCGCCCTCCCCCGGCAAAGCGGACGCGAAGCTGCCTGCCCCCTCCCAGATCACCGTGAACGTCCTGAACGCCACGGCCCGCGGCGGCCTGGCCAAGGAGACCGCGGACGAGCTGAAGAAGCGCGGCTTCAAGATCGGCGACGTCGGCAACGCCACGAAGGCGTACGACAAGAAGGTCAAGGGCCCCGGCCTCCTGCTCGGCGCCTCGGCGGCCACGGAAGCGGCGCTCCCGGTCCTCGGCACGCAGCTGACCGGCGCCGAGCTGAAGGCGGACAAGCGCGCGAAGCCGACCGAGGTCGACCTGATCATCGGCTCCGGCTTCAAGAAGCTCGCGAAGAAGCCGGCCGCGGACAAGGCGCTCTCGGCGCTGAGCCACCCGAAGCCGAAGCCGAGCGCCTCCGGCGCGGGCTGCCGGTAGGACACGGGACACACGAGAAGGGCCGGGGCCCCCCAGGGTTGGGGGGGGGCCGCCCCTCTCGGGGGGGACGGGGGCCAACCGCCACCCCCGCCCGGGGGGCGCGGCGTGGGGGGGGGGGGGGTGCGCGGCGCGGGGGCCGGGTGC
>NZ_JBEOVM010000101.1:0-23575 GCF_040295505.1 Streptomyces sp. NPDC002790
TGTTTCTCGCCCCACACACAACCCCCCCCCCCCGCCCCCCCCCCCCCGGGGGGCGGGGCCCCCCCCCCCCAACCTCAGCCCCATCGGCGTTGCGCTCACGGGGCTCCGCCCCGGACCCCGCTCCTCAATCGCCGGAGGGGCTTGATTGGCTCATCCGCCCCGGAGCTTGAACGGCTCGACCGGCACGAGGGCTTGATCTGCTGACGGGTCGTCAAATATAGGCGTCCCGGTTATTGACGGTTCATCAGGTCCCCCACAGAATCACCCTCACTCCGACGGAGGGGGACCGACCGTGTCGCGACCGATCCGCGCCATCACCACCACCGTGGCCGCGCTCCTGCTCGCCACCGCCTGCAACTCCACCGCCAAAAGCGGCAACAACACCGCTGGCGGCCAGGGGAGTTCGGTCCGCGGCGTGAGCAACGACCGCATCAAGGTGGGCGGCATCGTCTCCATGACGACGTCGAGCGGCTACAGCAAGAAGGACACCGACCTCGGCGCGCAGGCCCGCTTCGACCGGGCCAACGCCGAGGGTGGCGTGAACGGCCGCACGATCGACTACCTGGGCGCGGAGGACGACGGCCAGGACCCCGCGAAGAACCTCGCGGCGGCCCGCAAACTCGTCCAGCAGGACAAGGTGTTCGCGATCTCGCCGATGAGTTCGGTGACGTTCTCCGGGGCGGACTTCCTGCAGAAGCAGAAGGTGCCGACGTTCGGCTGGGGCACACTCCCGTCGTTCTGCGGCCCGACGTACATCTACGGCTACGGCGGCTGCATGGTGCCGATGCCCGGCGGCACCATCTCGCAGACCTGGCCGGAGGGGCTGAAGAAGGTCACCGGCGGGGCGGAGGGCAAGACCGTCGCGATCCTCGCCAACGACAACGACGCCGGCACCTTCGCCATCCGCACGTACAAGCAGTCCTTCAAGTCGGCCGGTTACAAGGTGAGTTACGCGAAGGCCACGGTCCCCGCGACCGCCGTGCCGAGCGACTGGTCGGCCTACACGAAGGAGTTGCTGCGCAGCGACGGCGGCAAGGCGCCGGACGTGGTCGTCTCCGTGATGCAGACGCCGTACAACATTGGCCTGTTCACGGCCGTCAAGCGCACCGGGTACAAGGGCGTGCTCACCGACCCGACGGACTACGACCCGGGTCTCCTCGCCAAGAAGGCGACGAAGCAGGCGCTCGACGGGGTGCACGTGCTGCTGTCCTTCGAGCCGTTCGAGGCGTCCACGCCCGGGATGAGGCAGTTCAAGGCCGACATCAAGAAGGCGTCCGGGGGCAAGGAGATTCCCCTCAACATGCACATGATGACGGGGTACATGAGCGCCGATCTCTTCCTCTCCATCGCGAAGAAGGCCGGGAAGAACCTGACGGTCGAGTCGTTCCAGAAGGCGGCGAACGGCTTCTCGGACACCGGGACGCTCGTCGGTGACCGGGCGCTGCCGCGCGGGCGCACCGAGTCGTTCGGCTGCGGGGCGCTCGCGCAGCTGAAGGACGGGGCGTACCGGGTGTCGTCCTCGTTCAAGTGCTATCCGCCGATCCCCTTCAAGTAGGCCTACAGGGACGGGTGTTCACGTGACGGATCTGCTTGCCTTCGTGCTGAGCGGGCTCGTGTCGGGTGCGCTGTACGCGCTGCTCGCCACGGGGCTCGTGCTCTCCTACTCGGCCTCCGGCCTCTTCAACTTCGCGCACGGCGCGACCGCCTATCTGTGTGCGCTCGCCTTCTACGAGCTGCACTCCGGCTTCGGCTGGCCCGCCGTGCCGACGGCGCTGCTGCTCGTCCTCGTCGTGGCTCCCCTGCTGGGCTGGGGGCTCGACCGGATGATGTTCCGGAAACTGGCGCGGGTCGGGGAGACCGCGCAGATCGTGGCGACCATCGGGCTGCTCGTCGCGCTGCCCGCGCTGGGCCTGTGGATCGTCGAGTTGTTGGAGGACGCGGGCGCGCCGGTGAAGCCGGCGGAGAATCAGTTCGGGCTGCCGGGTGTCGGGCCGAGTCCGGCGAAGAACTGGCAGCTGATGGACGGGGTCGGGATCGACTCGGACCAGCTGATCACGTGGGTGACGACCGCCGTCGTCGCGCTCGGGTTGTGGATTCTGCTGCGTCATACGGCACTTGGGCTCAAGTTGCGGGCGTCCGTCGACAACCGTTCGCTCGTCGAGCTGCGCGGGATCAGCTCCGACCGGCTCTCCTCGGTGGCGTGGATGCTGTCCTCGGTGCTCGCGGGGCTCGCGGGCGTCCTTGCCACTCCCCTGCTCGGGCTCTCCTCGCACGACTTCACACTGTTCCTGTTCGTGTCGGCGACTGCCGCCGTGCTCGGCCGCTTCATGTCGATCCCGCTGGCCTTCGCGGGCGGGCTCGGGCTCGGGGTGCTGCAGAACCTGGTCGCGGGGTACGCCACGTTCGCGGAGAAGATCACCGGGTTCCGTACGGCGGTGCCGTTCCTGATCCTGTTCGCCGGGCTGCTGCTGCTCACGCGGCGGCAGCGCACGGCGGGCACGGTGGCGAGCGACGCGCCGCCGGTGGACTTGTCCGCGGGGCGTTCGTGGCTGCGGCGCTGGGGGCCGTGGGCGGCGGCGGCCGTGCTGCTCGCCGTCGCCTTCTACACGGTGACGACGCCGTTCTGGAGCGGGATCCTCGCCCAAGGGCTGGCGATCTCCCTCGTGTTCCTGTCGTTCACCGTCGTCACCGGCCTCGGCGCGATGGTGTCCCTTGCGCAGGCCGCGTTCGTGACGGGCGCCGCGCTCGTCGCGGGCCTGCTGATGAGTCACGGCGTGCCGTTCATCTGGGCGGCGCTCGCCGGGACGTGCGCCGCGGCGCTGCTCGGCGCGCTCGTGGCACTGCCCGCGCTGCGGCTCGGTGGCCGCTCGCTGGCCCTCGCCACGCTCGCGCTCGCCTTCCTGGCGGACCAAGTCCTGTTCCAGCTCGGCTGGTTGAGGAACGGCGACACCGGCTGGGAGATCCCGCGCGCCGTCGCGGGCCCGCTCGACCTCGGCGACGACCGGGCGATGGGCGTGGCCATGGTCGTGCTGTGCACGGCGGCCGTGGCGGGGTTGAGCGCGCTGCGCGGTTCACGGGCGGGCCGGGCCATGCTCGCGGTGCGCTCGGCACCGGCCGCGGCGATGGCGTCCGGCATCTCGGTGATCCGCACGAAACTGCTGCTGTTCACGATCTCGGCGGGGCTCGCCGGGTTCGGCGGCGTGATGTACGCGTCGTACAACACCCGTATCACCGCGACCGACTTCACGGCGATGACCGGGCTCATCTGGCTCGCCGTGGTGGTCGCGGCGGGTGTGCGGAGGCCGCAGTTCGCGGTGGTGGCGGGGCTGAGCTTCGCCGTCGTACCGCATCTGATCAGCGACTACCTGACCGAGTCGGTGCAGCTCCCGGTGATCCTCTTCGGTCTCGCGGGCCTCGCGCTCGCCAACGATCCGGACGGCTACTGCGCCGCGATCCCGGCCCGCCGCCACCGCCGCAGGACCGCCACCGCGAACGTCGTCCACGACGTGCCCGCGCCGACTCCCGACCCCGATGCCGCGCTCCAACTCGCGGGCGTACAGGCCGGATACGACGGCGCCCGCGTCCTCCAGGGCGTCGACCTCACGGTCCGCCCCGGCGAGATCGTGGCACTCCTCGGCCCCAACGGCGCCGGGAAATCGACGACGTGCAAGGTCGCGGCAGGCCTCATGACACCGCTCCAGGGCGAGGTGTACGTCGCCGGGGACGCGGCGGGCCGACAGGGCGCGGTCCGCCGGGCGCGGGCCGGGGTGGTGCTCGCGCCGGAGGGCCGCGGCATCTTCCCGTCCCTCACCGTCGACGAGAACCTGGCGCTCCAACTACCTCAGCAGAGCGACCGGTTGACGGTCTACGAGCGGTTCACCGGGCTCGCGGCGCGGCGCGACGTCACCGCGGGCTCGCTCTCCGGCGGCGAACAGCAGCTCCTGGCGCTCGCCGCGCTGCTGCACCGCCCGCCCCGCGTCCTCATCGCCGACGAGCCCTCGCTCGGCCTGGCGCCGCGCGTAGCCGACGAGGTGTACCGGCTGCTCGCCGAACTCCGCGACGCGGGCACGGGGTTGCTGCTCGTCGAGGAGAAGGCGTCGGAGATCCTCGGCGTCGCGGACACCGTGGCGTACCTCGCGCAGGGCCGCGTCACCTGGTGCGGGCCGCGCGAGAAGGTCGAGGCCGAGCGGCTCACGGAAGCGTACCTCGGGATCGCGGCGACCAAGGAGGCCGAACACTCATGAGTCACGTACTCGAAGCCGAGAACATCGGTGTGCGCTTCGGCGGTGTACGGGCCCTCGACGGGGTGGGCCTGCGCCTCGCGCCCGGCGAGGTCTGCGGGCTCATCGGGCCGAACGGCGCGGGCAAGACGACGTTCTTCGACGTCGTCTCCGGGATCCACGGGCCCGACGCCGGCCGGGTGCTGCTCGACGGCGCGGACGTCACACGGCGTTCCCCCGTCTGGCGGGCCAGGCACGGAATGCGTCGCACGTTCCAGCGCCAGCAGCTGTTCGGGCAGCTCACGGTCGCGGACAACCTGCTGGTCGCGCAGGAGTGGCGGCGCGGCGGGGCCGACGACGAGCGGGCGCGGGCCCTCCTGCGCGACTGCGGCCTCGACGAGCTCTCCGGTACGTACGCGGGGACGCTGCCGGTCGGCCGGGCCCGGATGCTGGAGCTGGCGCGGGCGGCCGCCGACCGGCCGCGCGTGCTGCTGCTCGACGAGCCCGCCTCCGGCATGACGGCGCAGGAGCGCGAGCTGCTGGCGACGACGGTGCGACGCCTGGCCGGGGACGGCTGCGCGGTGCTGCTCGTCGAGCACAACGTGGCCTTCGTGATGGAGCTGTGCTCACGGGTCGTGGTGCTCGATCTGGGTTCGGTGCTCGCCGAGGGGACTCCGGAGGTGATCCGGGCGGACATGCGGGTACGCGAGGCCTACCTGGGGACACAGCCCCCGGCGCGAAGCTCTCATACCTGACTGTCATGCTGGTGTCACCCACAGGAATGCGTGTACGCCCGTGATCGTTGACCATGGGAGTACCGCATGTGCAGTGCCACCCATCACCGGACGAAAAAGGATCGACACCTCGTGAGCAAGGTTCCCCCGATCATCCTGAACAACGGCGTCGAGATGCCTCAGCTCGGCTTCGGCGTGTGGCAGGTGCCGGACGACGAGGCCGAGACCGCCGTCACGACGGCGCTGGAGGCCGGGTACCGCAGCATCGACACCGCCGCGATCTACGGCAACGAGGAGGGCACCGGCAAGGCCATCGCCGCGTCCGGTGTGCCCCGCGAGGAGCTGTTCGTCACGACGAAGCTGTGGAACGCCGACCAGGGCCACGACTCCACGCTGCGCGCCTTCGACACCTCGCTGGAGAAGCTGGGTCTCGACTACGTCGACCTGTATCTGATCCACTGGCCGCTGCCGTCCAAGGGCCTCGCCGTGGAGACGTACAAGGCCTTCGAGAAGATCCAGGCGGACGGGCGCGCCAAGTCCATCGGCGTCTCCAACTTCCTGCCGGAGCACCTGGACAAGCTGACCGCCGAGACCTCCGTGATCCCGGCCGTCAACCAGATCGAGCTGCACCCGCACCTCCAGCAGCGCGCCTCCCGCGAGCGGCACGCGGAGCTGGGCATCGCGACCGAGGCCTGGTCGCCGCTCGGCCAGGGCAAGGGCCTCCTGGAGGTCCCGGCCATCATCGCGATCGCGCAGAAGCACGGCCGCACACCCGCGCAGGTCGTGCTGCGCTGGCACATCGAGCTGGGCAACGTGGTGATCCCGAAGTCCGTGACGCCGTCGCGGATCAAGGAGAACATCGACGTGTTCGGCTTCGAGCTCGACACCGAGGACCTCGGCGCGATCTCCGCGCTCAACGAGGACCGGCGGCTGGGCGGGGACCCGGCGACGTTCGACGTGGCGTAACACCTCATGAGAAGGGGGCCCGGCACGTGTGCCGGGCCCCCTTCTCGTGCGCGTACGCTCCTCAGCCCGCCTTGACCGCCGTGTGCACGGTGTGCGCTGTCAGCAGGAAGACGTCGTCGCGCAGGTACAGGCTCTGCGAGTCCTTCGGGTCCATCAGGCGCTGCATCGTCGCGATGTCCTCGGCCGGGAGGGCCTCCGCGAAGACCTCCAGGCGGCGCTTCCACAGGTCGACGACGGTCTCGCGGGCCTCGCCCGAGAGCGGTGCGGGCAGGTCGAGCAGGAACGTGCGGCTGACCGCGTTCGTCAGTCCCGCGTCGGTCAGCAGCTCCGCCCAGTTCTCCGTGTCCTGCTTGGCGCCGGGCAGCTTCGCCCGCATGTCGCCGAACCACTCCTCCTCGATGGCGTCGGCCCGTGCCTGGAGGCCGGGCCTGCCGAGGCCGAAGTCGCGCGGCAGGCAGCGCTGCGGCAGACCGCCCTCGACGAGCGCGAGGGTACCGCCGGGCGCGAGCCGCCCCGCGAGCGCGGCGACCGCGGCCCGCTGGTCGCCCACGTGGTGCAGGGAGCGGGCGGCCCAGATGAGGTCGGCGGACGGCAACTCGTCGATGCTGTCCGGGAGTTCGACCCGCAGCGTGCCCGTCCGCCCGGCGATCCCCTGCTGCGCGAACCGCTCCGTGGCGCGGGCGAGCAGCTTCTCCTCCGGGTCGGCCGCGATGACGCGGGCCTCGGGGAAGGCCTCGGCGAGGTGCAGCGAGACGGCCCCGGGGCCCGCGCCCGCGTCGACGATCAGGCCGGTACCGGCGGACCGGGACGCGCGGAGCCAGGAGAGGGCCTGCGTGTAGAGCGGCTCGTACACGGAGGCGTTGCGCTCCAGCATGGGGATCATGTCGGCCCAGTCGATGTCCGTGTGGTCGTGGTGACCGTGCTCGCCGCGCTGACCGTGCTGCTGCTCGCCGTGCTCTTCGTGCTGGTGGTGGCCGTGTGCCATGTCGGGTGTCGCCGCCCTTCGTGCCCGTGTGTCGTCCGTCGCCCCCAGGGTGCGCGGACGACATACGGACAGGCAAGCCACCTTGCCGAGTCGGCAATATCGGCCGGTTCCGACTACGGCAGCCGGGGTGTCGTCACCGCGGGCCGCGGGGCCGTCGGCATCTTGTCGCCGATGAAGAAGCTCGGGTGCGGAGGCTGGTTGTAGGCCGTGTTCTGCCAGGCCAGGGCCGTGCGGTACTGCGTGTCGTGGAGGAGCGTCGTGATGCGGGTCGAGGTCTGGACAGGCGTCGAGTAGACGCGCAGCGCCGTGTTGTCGGTGGTCGGCCAGACGACTTCCTCGCGCCAGTCGCCGAGGATGTCACCGGAGAGGGCGGGCGTCGCCTTCGTGCCGTTGTTGGAGTGGACGCCGGAGCCCGTCAGGAGGCGGGTGTCTGAGGACGTGCCGTACTTGTCGATGTGTGTGCCGTCGAGGAGTTCGCGGGTGGTGTCACCGTCCCACCAGGACAGGAAGTTGGTGGAGGACGGCTTGTGGGAGTTCACGACCGTGCCCTTGGTGTCACGGACGCCGGACTCCGCCGAGGACCAGGACTCGGCGCCCGCGCTGCCGGACCAGATGTCACCGGACACACCACGGCCGTTGTCACCATTGGTGCCTGTCTTCCAGATGACACCACCGGTCTTGGCGTCGGCCATCCAGGAGGACGGCTTGGAACTGTCCTCGTCGACCTTGAACTCCTCCAGGCCGGGCCGCGAGGGATCGAGGTCGCCGACGTGCATGGCGTCACCGTGGCCGTTCTTCGTCGTCCACAGCGCGGACCCGTTGTCGTCCACCGCCATCGCGCCGTAGACGATCTCGTCCTTGCCGTCACCGTCGACGTCCGCGACGGACAGCTGGTGGTTGCCCTGACCGTCGTACCCCTTACCGGAGTTGGTGGACGAGTCGGTGTCGAAGGTCCAGCGGCGGGTGAACTTCCCGTCCCGCCAGTCCCAGGCCGCGATGACGCTCCGCGTGTAGTAGCCGCGCGCCATGACGAGCGAGGGACGGGCGCCGTCGAGGTAGGCGGTGCCCGCGAGGAAGCGGTCCACCCTGTTGCCGTACGAGTCTCCCCAGGAGGACACCGTGCCGCGCGCGGGCACGTAGTCGACGCTGCCCATGGCGGCGCCGGACTGCCCGTCGAACATGGTCAGGCACTCGGGCCCGGACAGCACGTACCCGCTCGAATTGCGGTGGTCCGCCGAGGAGTTGCCGAGGACGGCCCCCTTGCCGTCCTTCGTGCCGTCGGACGTCTTCATGGCGACTTCGGCCTTGCCGTCGCCGTCGTAGTCGTACACCTGGAACTGGGTGTAGTGGGCGCCCGAGCGGATGTTCCTGCCGAGGTCGACGCGCCACATCCGGGTGCCGTCGAGCTTCATCGCGTCGACGATCGTGTTGCCCGTGTAGCCGGACTGCGAGTTGTCCTTGGCGTTGGTGGGCTGCCACTTGAGGACGAATTCGAGGACGCCGTCGCCGTCGAGGTCGCCGACGGACACGTCGTTCGCCTCGTAGGTGTAGGAGACGCCGTCGGGGGTGGTGCCGCCGGCCGGCGGGGTGATCGGTACGTCCTTGTAGCCGGAGCGGAGCTGGATGGCGTGCGCCGAATCGGCCTGCTCCGTGCCGTTCACGACGGCCCGCACGGTGTAGTCGGCGGAGCTGGGAGCGCCGTCGTGGAAGAAGTTCGTGGAGCCGGTGACCAGTGCGGAGTTGACCTTCGTACCGGCGCGGTAGACGTTGAACGCCACGTCGTCCGGGTCGGTGCCGAGCCACCTCCAGCTGACCAGGTTCCCGGCGTCGGTGTGCACGCTGACCAGGCCTCGGTCCAGCTTCTCGGCCTGGCGGGCGGTGGCGGCGGAGGCGTTGTCGTCGGGCAGCAGCGTCAGGGCGGCGCCGGCGAGGGTGGCGGCGGTTGTGGCGGCGAGGAGAAGGCGGCGGCGTCTGCGGTGGGAGCGGGGCATCGGGGCTCCTGGGGGGGGATGGGTTGACGTCTTCTTACGAACCGTCAGTTGCCGCCGTCCGCAGATGGGTTGCCGGTCTCCGTGCCCGCGTACACGCGCGCGAGCGCCCGCGCCGTCGCCGCGATCCGGTCACGCAGCTCGGCCGGTTCCAGCACCTCGATGTCCGCGCCGAGGCGCAGGAACTCGTCGTGCGCGTGGCCGACAGACTCGATGGGCAGCCGGGCGCTCAGCCTGCCGTCGGCCTCGGTGCGGCCGGTGGCGCGCACCGCACGCGCTGCGGCCCCTGTGAGCCGGTCGGCCGCGCCGGGATCGAGGCGCACGACGGCTTCGGCGGTGTGCAGGCGCCGGTGGAAGTCCGTCTGGTACGCGGCCCAGAACGCGGCCAGGTCGAACCCCTCGGGCGCAGCGAACTCCTCGCCCGTCGTGCGGAGTTCGAGGATCTGGTCGACGCGGTAGACGCGCGGGCCGCCCGCCCCGGCCGACGCCACGACGTACCAGCGGCCGGCCTTGAGCACGAGCCCGTACGGCTCCAACCGCCTTTCCACGTCGGTCGGTTCCCGCCAGCGCCGGTATGTGACGTGCAGCGCGCGCCGGTTCCACACCGCCTCCGCCACCGCGGGCAACGCCTCGGCGGTGCCGTCGTCCTCCGCGTACCAGCCCGGCGCGTCGAGATGGAAGCGGGCGCTGATCCGGTCGGCGTACGGGCGGAGTTCGGCGGGGAGCGCGGCCCGCACTTTCAACTGGGCGGCGGCGAGTACGGGCCCGAGCCCGAGGTCGGCGGCCGGCCCCGGTACCCCGGCGAGGAACAGCGCCTCCGCCTCACCGGCGGTCAGCCCGGTGAGCCGGGTGCGGTATCCGTCGACGAGACGGTAGCCACCCGCGTGCCCGGAGTCCGCGTAGAGCGGGATTCCGGCGGCGTGCAGCGCCTCCACGTCCCGGTAGACGGTGCGGACGGACACCTCCAGTTCGGCGGCGAGTCGGTCGGCGGTCATCAGGCCTCGGGTCTGCAGCAGAAGCAGGATCGAGACGAGGCGGCTGGACTTCATGAGCACTTCACTGACACAGGATGTCAGGGAAGCGGTCCTACCGTCCCGGCATGGCTTTCGAGGAGAAGTACCTGACCGTGCCGCCGCCCGTGGAGGTGGCGGGCCGCCGCATCAAGCGCTACCACGTGACAGCCGACCCGAAGGGCATCGCGCCCGAGGTCGCGGAGGCGGCGTACGCGATCCTGCCCGAGCTGCTGCCGGAGCCGGACGGCACGCCGCCCGCCGCATTCGTCGTCCTGCACCGCGGCGGCGACGACGGCGCGTACCTCAACGCGTACAGCTGGGCGTGGGACAACGCCTTGCACTTCCGGGGCGCCGCGGCGGGCCAGCCGGCGCTCGGCTGCCCGGACCGCGACCCGACCCACTTCGTCCTGCCGGACCGGCAACTGATCGGCTGTGTATGGGAATTGCCACCTCTCCTGCACGAACGGGACGCGTGGGTACGGCACCTGCTGGCGCCGGAACGCCCCGACCTGGACGCGTACGTCCGCGACACCTTGCCCGCCGGCACGACGGGAGACCGCGACCGGTGACGACGACCGCGCACGACTTCGACTTCCTCTTCGGCGAGTGGGACGTCGCCCACCGCCGCCGTGCCGACTTCCTCGACCCGGACAGCGACTGGGAGGAGTTCACCGCGAGGAACCACTGCTGGAGCCTGTTCGGCGGCGCCGCGAACATCGACGAGATGCCGGTGCCCGCACAGGGCTGGACCGGACTCACGCTCCGCCTGTTCGACCCGGCGACCCGAACGTGGTCCCTGAACTGGTCCACCGACCGCACCGGCCGCCTCTCCCCGCCCGTGACCGGCAGCTTCGCGGACGGCGTCGGCCTGTTCCACGGGGACGACACACACGACGGCCGTGACGTGCGGGTCCGCTTCACGTGGTCCGGGATCAGCGCGACGGGCGCGCGCTGGGAGCAGGCGTTCTCCGTCGACGGGGGGGAGGAGGTGGCTGACGAACTGGGTCATGGAGTTCACACGGCGGGACGGGCCTGCTCTGGCACCGGTTCAGACCGAGAACGCCAGCAGGGTGTAGACCGGGGCCGGCCGTGCCGTCTGCGGGTCCGGCAGTGCCTCCAGGCGTGCCGCCAGGTCCTCGCCGCCCTTCGCGTACATCCGCCCGGCCCGCACCTCCCGGGCGAGCTTCGCCGGCACCCGGCCCTGGCCGTGGCCGGTGAAGGTGGCGGCGCCGCTCGGGCGCAGGCCGTGCCCGGCTGCGAGCTGCGTGATGCGCGCGGTGGCGTCGCTGGGCGGGCGGCGGCCGGCGTGGGGGGCGACGAGAGCGCAGATGTCGCTGCCGACGAGGTGTGCCGCGGCCTTGTCGACCGTGGTCACGAACACGCCGCCGGGGCGGAGCACGCGGGCGGCCTCGGCGACGACGGGTGCCGCGTCGTCGAGCAGGTGCAACAGCCAGACGGCGGTGACCGCGTCGAACGTGCCGTCCGCGCTGGGCAGTTGGCGGGCATCCGCCTGGAACGCCGCGCCGGACAGGCGGGGGGCGGCGGCCCTCAGCATGCCGGCGGCGCGGTCGACACCGATCGGGCGCAGGCCGGTCCTACTCATCTGCCGGGTGACGATTCCGGTGCCGCAGGCGAGGTCGAGGAGCGTGCGGGCGGCCTCTGGCAAGAGTCCGAGCACGGCTTCGGCGGCTGCCTGCGCGCGCGGCTCACCGCCGCGGGTGGCGTCGTACCGCTTCGCTTCCTCGTCGTAGTCCAGCACGCGGGGACTGTAGCCCAAGAGAGGCCCCCACCCCGCCCCTTCCCGAAACCGGGGCTCCGCCCCGGACCCCGCTCCTCAAACATCGGAGGGGTTTAATCGGTGTGCACCGCTGCCAGCTTCTCCACCCGTTCCGCCAGCGCGAAGTCCTTCGCCGTCAGTGCCCCGGCCGCGTCGTGGGTGGTCACCGCGAGGGTCACCGTGTTGTAGCCGAGGGTCAGGTTCGAGTGGTGGTTCAGGTCCTCCTGGGTCTGCGCGATGTGCACGACCAGCGCCGTCGCCGCGAAGTGCGAGCCCAGGCGGTACGTGCGCGTGAGCGCGCCGTCTTCCACGGACCAGCCCGGCAGCTCGGCGAGGCGGTCTTCGATGTCCTTCTGGGAGAGCGGTTCAGTAGGCATGCCTCCAGCGTGCCACCGGATCCGGTTACGGTCTCCTCATGACGTCAGAAGTGGGTGCCCTGCTGCGCGGCTGGCGGGAGCGGCGCCGGGTCAGCCAGTTGGAGCTCGCGTTGCGGGCGGAGTCGTCGGCGCGGCACATCAGTTTCGTGGAGACGGGCCGGTCGCGGCCCAGCGAGGGCTTCGTCCTGCGGCTCGCCGAGCACCTCGACGTACCGATGCGGGAGCGCAACAGCCTTCTCCTGGCAGCGGGTTACGCCCCGCGGTTCAAGGAGACCCCGCTGGACGACCCCTCGCTCGGCATGCTGCGCGAGGGACTCGACACGCTGCTGCGCGGCTACGAGCCGTATCCGGCGTTCATCGTCGACGCGACGTTCAACGTGATCGCGGCGAACGGCGGCATCGCCCTGCTGATGTCCTCGGCGCCCGAGCACCTGCTCACGGAGCCGCTGAACGCGATGCGCCTCACCCTGCACCCGGAGGGCCTCGCGCCGCGGATCAGGAATCTGCGCGAGTGGCGGGGGCATCTGCTGGCGCAGATGGAGCAGCAGATCGCGCTGACCAGGTCGGAGCCGCTGCGGGAGCTGTACGAGGAGGTGGCGGCGTATCCGCTGCCGCCGGACGCGGCCGGGGACGAACCCGTCGCGCCCCTTCTGCCGTACTTCGCGCTGCCAATGGTGATCGAGCACGAGGGGCATGTGCTGTCGTTCGTGTCGTCGATCTCGACGTTCAACACGCCGCTGGACGTGACTGTCGCCGAGCTGGCCGTGGAGACGCTGCTCCCGGCCGACCCGGCGACGGCCGCCTACCTCCGGTCGTCGCTGGGCTGACCGCGCAGCGCGGCGTACTGGAGCGCCGCGAACGCGGCCACCACCACGGCCTGCAACGACCCGTAGAACAGCCCGGCCGTGCTCGGGTCCAGCCAGGCGAACAGGGCGACGAAGCTGAGCACCGTCCAGGCGAGGTTGACCTCGATCACGGTGCGCACGCCGAGCGCGGGCGGGCTGCTGCGCGCGGCGAGCGCCCCGACCGCGGCGGCGTACAGGACGAGGCCGGCGCCGAGTCCGAGCAGCAGCCCCGGATCGATGCCGAGGAAGCGGCCGATCGGCCCGGCGGCGGCGACGTAGGCGAGGCCGTTGAGGCCGGTGCCGAGCGCGTCGGCGGCGAGCAGGCGGCGCAGCCAGGTGGTGCGGGCCTGCTCGGCCGGTGTGGTGGTGAGCGTGGTGGCGGACATGGGGGTCACCCTCCGTGAGCGGGTCGGTGGCACCACCCTGCCCGCGTCCGGGTGGCGGGTCGATTACGTCCGGGGTAATGGCCGGGCCCCCACGCCGCCTACTCGTACGGATGCGGTCGAGGTGTGGGGCTGACATATCGCCATTAGCGTTCCCAGAACGGGATATCGAGGGAGCTAACGGTGACGGACACGACGCGCACCCCGACCGAGCCGGACGCCGCGCTGCTGCGCGCGGGACGGTTCTTCCGGCGCGGGACGGCGGCGCCCGACCTGCACAGTGTGCAGATCAAGGGCGGCCGGGACGGTGACGTCTTCTATCGGGACCGCTGGAGTCACGACAAGGTCGTGAACTCCACCCACGGCGTGAACTGCACCGGCTCGTGCCGGTGGAAGGTGTATGTCAAGGACGGCATCATCACCTGGGAGACCCAGCAGACGGACTATCCGAGCGTGGGTCCCGACCGGCCCGAGTACGAGCCACGCGGCTGCCCACGCGGCGCCGCGTTCTCCTGGTACACGTACTCGCCGACCCGTGTGCGCTACCCGTACATCCGGGGCGTGCTCGTGGAGATGTACCGGGAGGCGAAGGCGCGGCTTCACGATCCGGTGCTGGCGTGGGCCGACATTCAGGCCGACCCGGAGCGGCGCCGCAGGTACCAGCAGGCCCGCGGCAAGGGCGGTCTGATCCGGGCCACCTGGGACGAGGCCGTGGAGATCATCGCGGCGGCGCACGTGCACACCATCAAGACGTACGGGCCCGACCGGATCGCCGGCTTCTCCCCCATTCCCGCGATGTCGATGGTGTCGCACGCGGCAGGGGCCAGGTTCCACTCGCTGATCGGCGCCCCGATGCTGTCGTTCTACGACTGGTACGCGGACCTGCCAGTGGCCTCTCCGCAGGTGTTCGGCGACCAGACGGACGTCCCGGAGTCGGGTGACTGGTGGGACGCCGCGTATCTGATGATGTGGGGCTCCAATGTGCCGGTGACCCGCACTCCCGACGCGCACTGGATGGCCGAGGCCCGGTACCGGGGCCAGAAGGTCGTGGTCGTCGCGCCCGACTACGCGGACAATGCGAAGTTCGCCGACGAGTGGCTGCACCCGCACCCGGGGACCGACGGCGCGCTCGCGCTCGCCATGGGGCATGTGGTCCTCAAGGAGTTCTTCGTCGACCGGCAGACGCCGTTCTTCACGGACTACGTGAAGAAGTTCACCGACCTGCCGTTCCTGGTGACGCTGGAGGAGCGGGACGGCGGGTACGTGCCGTCGAAGTTCCTGCGCGCCACCGACCTCGGCCAGGGCGGCGAGGGCGCCGAGTGGAAGACGGCCGTGCTCGACGAGGCGACGGGTCAGCCGGTCGTCCCGAACGGTTCGCTCGGCTTTCGCTGGACCGAGTCGGGCAAGGGCAAGTGGAACCTCGAACTGGGCAATATCCAGCCGAAGTTGAGCCTGCACGGTTCGGATGTGGCGAGCGGCGTGGAGGTGCTGCTCCCCCGCTTCGACACCGACGGCGGCACGCACGGGCAGGGCCGCGGCGAGGTCGTGCGGCGCGGGGTGCCGGCGACGCGGCTCGGCGGGCAGGAAGGGCCGCTGGTCACCACCGTGTTCGACCTGCTGCTCGCGCAGTACGGCGTCGGGCGCGAGGGCCTTCCGGGCCAGTGGCCCACCTCGTACGACGACACTCAGACGCCCGGCACCCCGGCCTGGCAGGAGATCCACACCTCCGTACCGGCCGCCAAGTGCGTAAAGATTGCACGGGAGTTCGCGCAGACCGCCGAGAAGTCGCGCGGGCGCTGCATGATCCTCATGGGCGCGGGCACGAACCACTGGTTCCACTCCGAGACCACCTACCGGGGCTTTCTGTCGCTGCTGCAACTCACGGGCTGCCAGGGCAGGAACGGTGGCGGGTGGGCGCACTACGTGGGCCAGGAGAAGTGCCGTCCGGTCACCGGCTGGGCGTCGCTGGCCTCCGCCAACGACTGGTCGCGGCCGCCGCGGCAGATGATCGGTACTGGGTTCTTCTTCCTCAACACCGACCAGTGGCGCTACGACCGGTTCAGCGCGGATGTGCTCGCGTCGCCGCTCGGGAAGGGCGCCTTCGAGGGCATGACGGGCGCCGACGCACTGGCCCTGTCGGCGCGTTCGGGCTGGATGCCGTCGTATCCGACGTTCGACCGCAGTTCGCTCGCGCTCGGTGAGCAGTCCGTGGAGGACACGGTCTCCGAACTCAAGGCGGGTTCGCTGAAGTTCGCGTGCGAGGACCCGGACGCGCCGGAGAACTGGCCGCGCGTGATGACGCTGTGGCGGGCGAACCTGCTGGGCTCGTCCGCGAAGGGCGCCGAGTACTTCACCAAGCACCTGCTGGGCACGCACTCCTCACTGCGGGCCGAGGAGGCCTCCCCCGAGGAGCGCCCCACGACGGTGACCTGGCACGACGAGGCCCCCGAGGGCAAGATCGACCTGCTCACCTCGCTCGACTTCCGGCAGACCTCCTCGACACTGCTCTCGGACGTGGTGCTGCCCGCCGCGACCTGGTACGAGAAGCACGACATCGCCTCGACGGACATGCACCCCTACGTGCACTCGTTCACGCCCGCCGTGGACCCGCCGTGGCAGGCGCGCAGCGACTTCGACACGTTCAAGTCGCTCGCCCACAAGCTCAGCGAACTGTCCGCCCGACACCTGGGCGTACGCAAGGACTTGGTCGCGACACCGCTTCAGCACGACACGCCGGGGGAGATCGCGCAGCCCGGCGGCGTCGTACTGGACTGGCGCAAGGGCGAGTGCGAGCCGGTGCCCGGCAGGACGCTGCCGAACCTCACCGTGGTCGAGCGCGACTACACGGCGATCGGCGCCAAGTTCACCGCGCTCGGCCCGCTCGTCGAGCAACTCGGCCTGCCCGCGAAGGGCATCGTGCTCAAGCCCGACCAGGAGGTCACGGAGCTGCGCGCGAGCAACGGCACGGTACGCGGTGGCCCCGCCGACGGCCGCCCCGCCCTCGACACGGCGGTCAAGGCGGCGAACACCATTCTCGCGCTGTCCGGCACCACCAACGGCCGCCTCGCCACGCAGGGCTTCCACACCCTTGAGGCCCGTACGGGCCAGGAGATG
Organism: Streptomyces sp. NPDC002790; assembly: GCF_040295505.1. Lineage (NCBI taxonomy): Bacteria > Bacillati > Actinomycetota > Actinomycetes > Kitasatosporales > Streptomycetaceae > Streptomyces > Streptomyces sp. NPDC002790. The sequence goes on from NZ_JBEOVM010000101.1 coordinate 16,403, forward strand.
GCGCACCTGTCCGCCGAGCACGAGGGCAAGCGCGTCACGTACGCGGACACGCAGGCCGCGCCCGTCCCGGTGATCACCTCGCCGGAGTGGTCGGGCAGCGAGTCCGGCGGGCGCCGCTACACGGCGTTCACGCTCAACACCGAACACCTCAAGCCATGGCACACCTTGACGGGACGTCAGCACTTCTTCATCGACCACGACTGGATGCACGAGCTGGGTGAGGCGATGCCGATCTACCGGCCGCCGCTCGACATGAACCGGCTGTTCGGCGAGCCACGGCTCGGACCGGACGGCGAGAAGGAGGTGACGGTCCGTTACCTCACTCCGCACAACAAGTGGTCCATCCACTCCGAGTACCAGGACAACCTGTTCATGCTGGCGCTGTCCCGCGGCGGCCAGTCCATCTGGATGGCCCCGCAGGACGCCGAGTCGATCGGCGTCAAGGACAACGACTGGATCGAGGCCGTGAACCGCAACGGCGTCGTCGTCGCCCGCGCGATCGTCTCGCACCGGATGCCGGCGGGCACGGTCTACATGCACCACGCGCAGGAGCGGACCGTGAACGTGCCCAAGGCGGAGACGACCGGCAAGCGCGGCGGCATCCACAACTCGCTCACCCGGCTGATCCTCAAGCCGTCCCATCTCATCGGCGGCTACGCGCAGTTGAGCTGGGCGTTCAACTACCTCGGCCCGACGGGCAACCAGCGTGACGAGGTCACGGTCATCCGCCGCCGCTCCCAGGAGGTCCAGTACTGATGCGCATCATGGCTCAGGTCGCGATGGTCATGAACCTCGACAAGTGCATCGGCTGCCACACCTGCTCGGTCACCTGCAAGCAGGCGTGGACCAACCGCAACGGCATGGAGTACGTCTGGTTCAACAACGTCGAGACCCGCCCCGGTCAGGGCTACCCGCGCCGCTACGAGGACCAGGAGAAGTGGCGCGGCGGCTGGGAGCTGAACAAGAAGGGCGCGCTCAGGCTCAAGGCCGGCGGCCGGTTCAAGAAGCTCGCCGGGATCTTCTCCAACCCCAAGCTCCCGGAGATCAAGGACTACTACGAGCCCTGGACGTACGACTACAAGAACCTCACCGACGCCCCGCTCGGCGACGACTACCCCGTCGCCGAGCCCCGCTCCCTCATCAGCGGCAAGCCGATGAAGATCGAATGGTCCTCCAACTGGGACGACAACCTGGGCGGCGCGACCGAGCACGGCGATCTCGACCCGATGGTGGAGAAGACCCGCGAACAGGCCGCGGAGAAGGTCAAGTTCCAGTTCGAGCAGACCTTCATGTTCTATCTGCCGCGGATCTGCGAGCACTGCCTCAACCCGTCGTGCGTCTCGTCCTGCCCCTCCGGCGCGATGTACAAGCGGGTGGAGGACGGCATCGTCCTCGTCGACCAGGACTCGTGCCGCGGCTGGCGGATGTGTGTCACCGGCTGCCCGTACAAGAAGGTGTACTTCAACCACCGGACCGGCAAGGCCGAGAAGTGCACGCTCTGCTATCCGCGCCTCGAGGTGGGCCTGCCGACGGTCTGCTCCGAGACCTGCGTGGGCCGGCTCCGCTACCTCGGTGTGATCCTCTACGACGCCGACAAGGTGACGGAGGCCGCCTCATCGCCCAACGAACACGACCTGTACGAAGAGCAGTTGGGCATCTTCCTCGACCCCGAGGACCCGGCCGTGCAGCGGGCCGCCGAGGAGGCGGGCATCCCGTACGACTGGATGGAGGCCGCGCGGCGCTCGCCCGTGCACGCGCTCATCAGCAAGTACAAGGTGGCGCTGCCGCTGCACCCGGAGTACCGGACGATGCCGATGGTCTGGTACATCCCGCCGCTCTCCCCCGTCGTCGACGCGCTCACCGAGACCGGGCACGACGGCGAGGACCACGCGAACCTGTTCGGCGCGATCGACACACTCCGCATCCCGCTCGAATACCTGGCGGAGATCTTCACGGCGGGCGACACCAAGCCGGTGCGTGCCTCGCTGGAGAAGCTGGCCGCGATGCGCTCGCACATGCGGGCCATCAACCTCGGTGACCTGCCGGACAGTTCGATCGCCGACTCCGTCGGCATGTCGCCGGTGGAGATCGAGGAGATGTACCGGCTGCTCGCCATCGCCAAGTACGAGGACCGGTACGTGATCCCGACGGCCGCGGTCGGTGACGCGGAGCGCCTCGAGGAGTCGGCGCTGCCGTCGGACACCTGCTCGCTCGACCACGAGGGCGGGCCCGGCATGGGCGGCGAGGGCCCCTTCGGCGGCGACTCCGGGACGACCGTCGCCGACGGCCGCAAGCTGCTGCCCGTCGTCTCCGTCGAGAACTTCCAGCTCAGCAAGGAACGGCAGACCGCCGACAGTACGGACAGCACCCACAGTCCAGACAGCATCGCCAAGGAGGAGACACCATGACCGACCGCACCTCCCTGCTCCTTCAGGCGTCCGCGCTCTGCCTCACGTACCCGGACGAGGAGTTCTACCAGCGGCTGCCGCTGATCCGTGCGGCGGCCCCGCCGCTCGCCCCCTTCGTCGAGCACGCCGAGGCCACGCCGATGCAGGACCTGGCCGCCCACTACGTCCAGGTCTTCGACTTCAAGAACCGGCACAGCCTGTACCTGACGTGGTGGCGCGACGGTGACACCCGGCGGCGCGGCATGTCCCTGGTGCGGATGAAGGAGGTCTACCGGGAGCACGGCATGGAGTTCACCGGCGAGGAACTCCCGGACTTCCTGCCCGCCGTCCTCGAATTCTCCGCGCAGGAGGGCACGTTCCTGCTGGAGGAGAACCGTGCGGGCCTCGAACTGCTGCGGTTCGCCCTCACCGACCACGGCACCCCGTACGCCACTGTCCTCAACGCGGTGTGCGCCGCCCTGCCCGGGGCCTCCCCCAAGGACCGGGCCGAGGCACAGGCCCTGGCACGGTCGGGGCCGCCCCAAGAGGACGTCGGACTCGAACCCTTCGCCCGCCTTCCCCTCCTCGAGACGGAGCACGCCCGGTGAATACGGCGATCTGGGGCGGCCTGCCCTACGTAGCGTTCGTCCTGCTGATCGCGGGAACGATCTGGCGCTACCGCTACGACAAGTTCGGCTGGACGACGCGCTCGTCGCAGGTCTACGAGTCGAAGCTGCTCAACATCGCGTCACCGATGTTCCACTACGGCATCCTCTTCGTGCTGGTGGGACATCTCGTCGGCCTGTTCATCCCGGAGTCGTGGACGGAGAAGGTCGGCGTCAGCGAGCACACCTACCACATGTTCTCGCTGATCGGCGGCACGTTCGCGGGTGTGCTCGCGCTGGCCGGCATCGCGATGCTGGTCTACCGGCGACGCACCAGGGCCCCGGTCCTTCGCGCCACGACGCGCAACGACAAGGTGATGTACGTGTTCCTGCTCGGGGCGCTCGTCCTCGGCATGGTCGCCAAGCTCACGCATTCCAGCGGCACCGGCTACGACTACCGGCAGACCATCGGCCCGTGGTCGCGCAGCCTGTTCACGCTGAGCCCGGACGTGGCGCTGATGGACGGAGTGCCCGTTCTCTATCAGATTCACGCAGTAGTGGGCATGCTACTGATCGCACTGGTACCGTTCACCCGGCTCGTGCATATGTTCAGCGCGCCGGTGCAGTACCTGTTCCGCCCGTACGTCGTTTACCGCAGCCGCGACCCGCGGCGCCTCGGCGCACGACCGGAGCGTCGGGGGTGGGAGCGCACCGGCTCCTAGGCCCTGGGGAGACGTACAAAGGTGAGTGAACGTCGGCCCGCGCCCACCGTGGGTCAGGTCGTCCTCGGTCGTCGGCTGCGTGACCTGCGCGAGGCCCGCGGGCTCAAGCGCGAGGAGGCGGCCCGGCCGCTGCGCGTGGCGAGCGCGACGATCCGCAGGATGGAGACCGCCGAGGTCGCGCTCAAGATCCCCTACGTGCAGATGCTGTTGGAGCTGTACGAGGTGCCGGAGCGCGAGATCGAGGCCTTCGTGGCGCTCGCCGAGGACGCGAACCTGCCGGGCTGGTGGCAGCGGTTCCACGACGTGCTCCCCGACTGGTTCAGCCTGTACGTCAGCCTGGAGGGCGCGGCCTCGATGATCCGCGCCTACGAACCGCACTTCGTGCCCGGCCTGTTGCAGACCGAGGCGTACGCGCGGGCCGTCTTCCACGCCGGCACGGTGGGCCGCTCCCGGCCCGAGGAGGTCGACCGGCACATCGACCTGCGCATGGCCCGCCAGTCGCTGCTCGACCGGGAGGACTCGCCGCACCTGTGGGTCGTCATGGACGAGACGGTGCTGCGGCGCCCGCCCGGCGGCCCCGATGTGCTGCGCGGCCAGCTCGACCGGCTCATCGAGGTGTCCGAACGTCCCCATGTGACGCTCCAGATCGCCGAGTTCGCGTCGGGGCCGCACCCCGGCACGTTCGGCCCGTTCACCCTGTTCCGGTTTCCGGTCAGGGAGCTGCCGGACATGGTCTACAGCGAGTACGTGACCGGGGCCCTGTACCTGGACGCGCGGGACGAGGTCGGCATGCACCTGGAGGTGCTCGACCACCTGGTGGCCCAGGCGGCCGGGGCGGCGCGGACGCTGGAGATCCTGAACGAGGCGCGGGACGCGCTGGGTTGAGCGGTCAGGTCTTGTTGTCGTCGTCCACGATCTCGGCGTCGACCACGTCGTCCCCCGGGGGCGCGTCCTGGCCCTGCGTCGGCGGCGCGTCCTCCTGGGACGACGCGGCCGCCTGATACATCGCCTGACCCATCCGCTGGCTCACCTCGGCGAGTTTGCGAGCCCCCTCGCGCAACTCCTGCGTGGTCGGCTCCTTGGACTCCAGTACGGTCTTCAACTCCCGTACAGAGTCCTCCACTTCGGTCCGCGTCTGGACGGGGACCCGCTCCTCGTTGTCCCGGACGAAGCGCTCCGTCTGGTACACGAGCTGCTCCGCCTCGTTGCGGACCTCGGCCGCCTCACGGCGCGTGCGGTCCTCCTCGGCGTGCGCCTCGGCCTCCCGCATCATCCGGTCGATCTCGTCCTTCGGCAGCGCCGAGCCACCGGTCACCGTCATCTTCTGCTCGCGCCCCGTGGCGAGGTCCTTGGCACCTACGTGCATGATCCCGTTGGCGTCGATGTCGAAGGTGACCTCGATCTGCGGCACACCGCGCGGCGCGGGCGGCAGACCGGTGAGGTCGAAGACACCCAGCTTCTTGTTGTACGCGGCGATGTCCCGCTCGCCCTGGAAGACCTGGATGCCGACGGAGGGCTGGTTGTCGGCGGCGGTCGTGAAGCTCTCCGAACGGCGGGTGGGAATGGTGGTGTTGCGCTCGATCAGCTTCGTCATAACCCCGCCCTTGGTCTCGATGCCGAGGGAGAGCGGGGTGACGTCGAGCAGCAGTACGTCCTTCACGTCGCCGCGGATCACACCGGCCTGGTACGTGGCGCCGACGGCGACGACCTCGTCCGGGTTGACACCCTTGTGCGGGTCCTTCCCTGTGAGTTCCTTGACGAGTTCGGTGACGGCGGGCATGCGCGTGGACCCGCCGACCAGGATCACGTGGTCGATGTCCTTCAGCTCGACGCCCGCGTCCTTGACGGCCTGATGGAAGGGCTTCTTGCAGCGGTCGAGCAAGTCCCCGGTGAGTTCCTGGAGTTGAGCGCGCGTCAGCTTCTCGTCGAGGTGCAGAGGGCCCGCGGCAGAGGCCGTGATGTAGGGCAGGTTGATGTTCGTCTCGCTGGACGAGGACAGCTCGATCTTGGCCTTCTCGGCGCCCTCGCGCAACCGCTGCACGGCCATCTTGTCGCCGGCGAGGTCGATGCCGTGGGCGTTCTTGAACTGCCGCGCGAGATGGTCGACGATCCGCTGATCCCAGTCGTCGCCGCCGAGTTGGGTGTCACCATTGGTGGCCTTGACCTCGATGACACCCTCGCCCATCTCCAGGAGCGAGACATCGAAGGTGCCGCCGCCCAGGTCGAAGACGAGGACCGTCTGCTCGTCGCCCTTGTCGAGTCCGTACGCGAGCGCGGCGGCGGTCGGCTCGTTGACGATGCGCAGCACCTTCAGGCCCGCGATCTCGCCGGCCTCCTTCGTGGCCTGGCGCTGCGCGTCGTCGAAGTACGCGGGCACGGTGACGACGGCCTCGGCGACGTCCTCGCCGAGGTACGACTCGGCGTCGCGCTTGAGTTTCTGCAGGACGCGGGCGGCGAGCTCCTGGGCGCTGTAGCGGTGACCGTCGATGTCACCGGTGTCGGGAAAGCGCCAACTCCCCTCCCCCATATGCCGTTTGACGGAGCGCGCGGTGCGCTCGACGTTCGTCACGGCCTGCCGCTTGGCGACCTCGCCGACGAGCACCTCGGCGCTCGACGACCTGGCGAAGGCGACGATCGAGGGCGTGGTGCGCGCGCCCTCCGCGTTGGCGATGACGGTGGGTTCACCGCCCTCGAGCACGGCCACCACCGAGTTCGTCGTACCGAGATCGATACCTACCGCACGCCCCATGACGCGTCCCCATTTCCGCATTCTCCGCGAAGGCCCGCTCACGTCCGGATCCAGCACAGGGCGTGAGCGGGCCTACGTCAAGAGCGCGGTGGACGCTCAGCCGTCGAGCTTGGCGGCGAGGGTGATCGTCGTGCCGGTGAGGGCCTGGCTCACGGGGCAGTTCTTCTTGGCGTCCTCCGCGGCCGCCTGGAAGCCCTGCTCGTCGAGGCCGGGGACGGTGCCCTCGACGGTGAGGTGGATGCCGGTGATGCCCTCGCCCGGCTGGAACGTGACGTCCGCGGAGGTGACCAGCTTGGTGGGCGGGGTGCCGGCGCCGGACAGGCCGTTGGAGAGTGCCATGGAGAAGCACGAGGAGTGCGCGGCGGCGATCAGCTCTTCCGGGCTGGTCTTGCCGTTCGCCTCCTCGGCGCGGGACGGCCAGGAGACCGGCTGCTGACCGATGCCGGACGAGTCGAAGGTGACGGTGCCGGTGCCCTCGAAGAGGGTGCCTTCCCACACGGTGTGGGCGGAGCGGGTCGTTGCCACGGGGGGTCCTTTCCCGGGTTGGTGGTGTACGTGTGCCGTTCCATCCGATCACATCCGGGGTGGCGGGGTCTTGTTTGCGGGAGCCGTGCTCGCGGTTGCGGGGCTCTGCCCCGGACCCCGCTGCTCAATCGCCGCAGGGGCTGGAAAGATCGCCTCAATCGCCGGCGGGGCTTGATAGATCAAGC
>NZ_JBEOVM010000102.1:0-22966 GCF_040295505.1 Streptomyces sp. NPDC002790
CTCGGGTGCGTTCACGCCCCTATTTAAGCCCCTGCGGCGTTTGAGCAGCGGGGTGCGGGGCAGAGCCCCGGCCTTTTCGGCCCGACCCCGGCCCCCGCTCACTCTCACAGCACCGCTGAAACCGTCCCCGCCCCCACGGTCCGCCCACCCTCACGGATCGCGAACCCGAGCCCGGCCTCCAGCGGCACGTCCCGCCCCAGCTCCACCGTCATGGCGACGGTCTCACCGGGCCGAGCAATCGCCGCCTCCCCGAGGTCGACATCCCCGACGACGTCCGCCGTACGCAGGTAGAACTGCGGCCGATACCCGGTGACGACAGGCGTCGAGCGGCCACCCTCCGCCGCCGACAACACGTACACCTGCGCGGTGAAGCGCCGCGCGGGCTCGACCGTGCCGGGCTCGGCGACGACGTGCCCGCGCCGCACCGCGTCCCGCGGCACACCACGGAGCAGCAGCGCCACGTTGTCCCCCGCCTGCGCCTCCTCCATCGGCTTGCCGAAGGTCTCGACGCCGGTGACGACGGTCTCGACGTCACCGGCCCCGTAGACCCGCACCCGGTCACCGACCCGCACGCGGCCGCGCTCGACCGCGCCGGTCACCACCGTGCCGCGCCCGCTGATGGTCATCACGTTCTCGACGGACAGCAGGAACGCCGCGTCCACGTACCGCTCCGGCATCGGAACGTACGTGTCCACCGCGTCGAGCAGCGCCTCGATCGACGCCGTCCAACGCGGGTCCCCCTCAAGGGCCTTGAGCCCGGAGACCCGTACGACGGGCACGGAGTCGCCGCCGTACCCGTGCGTGGACAGCAGCTCGCGCACTTCGAGCTCGACCAGGTCGGTGAGCTCCTCGTCTCCCGCGTCCGCCTTGTTGATCGCTACGACGATGTGGTCGACGCCCACCTGCCGGGCGAGCAGCACGTGCTCGGCGGTCTGCGGCATGATCCCGTCGAGCGCCGAGACGACGAGGATCGCCCCGTCGAGCTGGGCGGCGCCCGTGACCATGTTCTTGACGTAATCGGCATGGCCCGGCATATCCACGTGCGCGTAGTGCCGGGTGTCGGTCTCGTACTCGACGTGCGCGATGTTGATGGTGATGCCGCGCTGCGCCTCCTCGGGCGCCTTGTCGATCCGGTCGAACGGTACGAACGTGCCCGCCCCGCGCTCGGCGAGGACCTTGGTGATGGCGGCGGTGAGGGTGGTCTTGCCGTGGTCGACGTGTCCCATGGTGCCGATGTTGAGGTGCGGCTTGGTGCGCACGTATGCCGTCTTGGGCATGGCGATGAGGTCCCTTCGGGAACTTCAGAAAAGCACTGGCCTCCAAGCGGGAGGCGGGGACCCCTGAACCGGACCGACCCTCCCCCTGCGGGGTCCGCCGGAATATCCGGAGAGGGTCAGCTTCGCGCGCCGTCTGCTGCGGCGGCAGCCAGGAGAACGGCAGCCAGAGCTGCGTCCGCGACTGCGGACGTAGCTGCGAGGGTGGCGTGCCGGAACATGAGACAGATCATCGCCGACCGGACGTCGCGGGTCGAATGGTTTTCCGTGCCCCGAGCGGGAGTTATCCGCCTACGTTCTTCAGTGCCTCGCGCACCGAGAGCGGCGCCAGGACGTCCCGGTGGGCGGCGACGAAGGACCGTACGGCGTCGGGGTCGGTCTTGGCGTATTCGCGCAGCGCCCAGCCGATCGCCTTGCGGATGAAGAAGTCGGGGTGTCCGGACTGCCGAAGGCAATACGCGAAGAGCCGGCCGGTGTCGGTGGCGTCCTTGTGGCGGAGCTGGTGCAGGAGCGCGGTCCTCGCCACCCAGAGGTTCTCGTCCTCGATCCAGGCGTCCATGTCGGCGCGCAGCTTCGGGTCGGCCGCGACGAGGCCGCCGACGATGTGCGCCGCCAGGTGATCGACCGTGTCCCACCACGGCACGGTCGTGACCAGTTCGCGTGTGACAGGCAGGAAGCCGGACGTGAGGTGTCGCACGTGGCGGCGCAGGTAGTCGATCGCGAAGTAGGCGTACTCGCGCTCGGGCAGGGCCCAGGAGCGCAGTGCGACGGCGGTGAGGTCGCTCTCGTCGGGGCGCGGCGTCCCGTCGAGCGCGGCCTTGGTCAGCTCCCGGCGCACGGGGGACGTGAGGCCGAGGAAGGGGGCCACATCCTTCATGTACGCGCGCATCTGCGCCGCCCGCTCGGGATCGGCGGCGGCCCCGTACACCTCCGGAAGCCGGGCGAGGAGGGTGTCCGCGAGAACGCTCGGCGGCGGCGCGTTGACGATCACGTGACGCTCCTCGCAACTGGGGCAAGAGTCGAGAAAGTGAGACACAACCTACGGCGATCTTATGTGGGGTTCGGTTAGTCTCCCCGGATGTTCGAGACCGTCCCCGCCCGTCCCGCCGGGCTCGCCGCCCGCCTGGGCCAGGCCGTGCTGTCGCCCTGGTCGCGGCTTTCGCTGCTGGTGCTGCTGCTGGCCGCGGGCGCGACGTGCGTGCTGCTCTTCGAGCCGCAGCAGCTGATCACGCAGGGCTGGCCGCCGCAGGTGAACGGGGCGGCGGCGGTCGTCCTGTTCGCGGTGGCGTACGGGGTGTGCACGGTCGCGTTCGTTCCGAGACCGCTGCTCAACCTGGCGGCGGGCGCCCTGTTCGGCTCCCAGCTGGGGCTGCTCGGCGCGATCGGCGGGACGGTGCTCGGCGCCGGGCTCGCCTTCCTGCTCGGCCGGCTGCTCGGCCAGGACGCACTGCGGCCGCTGGTGCGCGGGCGCTGGCTGAAGGCGGCGGACGGGCAGCTCAGCGAGCACGCCTTCCGGTCGATGCTGGCGGCGCGGCTCTTCCCCGGCGTCCCGTTCTGGGCGGCGAACTACTGCGCGTCGATCTCCAAGATGAGCATCGTGCCGTTCCTGCTCGCCACGGCGCTCGGCTCGATCCCGAACACGGCGGCGTACGTGGTGGCGGGCGCCCGCGCCTCGACGCCGACGTCGCCCATCTTCCTGATCGCTATGGGCTTCATCGTCGTCACGGGGTGCGCGGGCGCGGTCGTGGCGTGGTGCAAGCGTCACCACCTGGGGAAGCAGAAGTCGGACTGACCGGCTCCCCCTTGAGCCCCCTGCCGAGGCGCAGCGTCACCGCGACGGAGGCCACGGCGAGCACGGTCATCGCGGTCGCGGGAGAGGTCGCCTGGGCCAGCGCGCCCGCGAGCACCGCGCCCACTCCCTGCATGGTCAGCATGCCCGCGGTGTGCAGCCCGAGGGCGTGTCCACTCAGGTGCTCCGGGGTCAGCGCCACCAGCCGCTCCTGCAGCAGCAGGCTCGCCGAGAATCCGACGGAGGCGAGGGCGACCGCTGCCGCGGCGAACGGCAGGGCGGGGCGCAGGGCGAACACCAGGTACGGGGCGGCGAGCAGCAGTCGCAGCGGTGCGGCGAGCCTGGCCCGCCATCGGGGCGGCAGGAAGCGGCCGGTGAGGATGTCCCCGGCGAGCATGCCCAGGGCGGCGCTCGCGAGCAGCACGCCCGCGTGCCCGGTGTCGTACGGGACGAACAGGGCCTCGCAGCCGACGATCAGCCCGTTGGGCACCCACAGCGCGAGATAGACGTAGCGGCGCGGGACGGAGGACCACAGGGCGGTGTTGCCGCGCATGGTCTCCCGCAGGGACGGACGCCCGGCGGCGCGCGCCGGACGCCGGGACAGCCCGCACCGCGCGACGACCGCGGCGAGCACGTAGAGCCCGGCGGCGACGAGGAGCGTGCCGCGCGCCGACAGCACGGCGACGAGCAGCCCGCCCAGCGCGTACCCGAGGATCTGGCAGACACCGGCGCTCATGTTGAGCACCGACCGGCCGAGCAGGTAACCGTCGCGGGCGAGGATGTCGGTGAGCAGGCCGTAGCGGACGCCGCCGCCGAGCGCCGAAGGCACGCCCTGGACGAGGACGAGCGCGAGGGCCGCCGCCGTCGGTAGACCGGGCGCCGCCTGCGCCGCCGTGGCGAGTCCGAGGAACAGCGCGAGCCCGACGAGGGCGGCGCGCGGCGGCACCCGGTCCGCGGCGGACAGCAGCGTGAGCGCGCCCATGACCTGGGCCAACGAGGGCCCGAACATGGCGAGCGCGGACAGCAGCGGCGACCCGGTCGAGGCATAGACGAGCGACCCGAGGGCCAGCCCACTGACCGTCTGCCCGGCGACCTGAAGCGAGACGGTGGCGAAGAGGGCGGGGTATTCGGGCGCACGGAACAGATCCCGGTAGGTGTCCATGCGGGGAGGCTGCGGGGCGCGGCGAGCCGGGCGTTAATCTTTCGCGCACCAGCGAAACCAGCACTCCCGAAACAGGGACTCCCGAAACGGGGACTCGCGACACAGGGACTCTCGACACAGGGACTCGCGACACAGGGACTCGCGAAGCCTGCGGAGACAACTGGAGACGAGGGGCGGAGTCATGGGGATCTGGCAGGTGGATGCCGACACCCTCGCGGGGAGTAGGTTCGTCGTGTCGCGGCTCGCCGAGGTGACCGCGAGCCTCAGGAAGCTGGCGGCTCCCGTCGCCGCGCACCCCGGCGAGCGGCGCTGGCTGGACACCCACCTGCCCGCCTACCGCACACGGCTCGCCGCCGAGCCGACGACCGCGCTGCTGCTGGACGCCGCGTTCGGGGCGCGCTGGATCGCCGACTTCATGACGCCCACGCCGGACGGCGTCCACGAGGACGATCTGGCGGACGGCCTCGCGCGGATCCGCGCCACGCCGCCGGCGGCCGTCCGCGCCGACCTCGCGGTCTCCTCACCGGGCCCGCTGCCCGACCCACTCGCCCACGCCGACGACCTCGCGGAGCGCGCCGCGGACCTGCTCGCATGGGTGTGGCGGGAGACGGTTCTGCCGGAGTGGCCGCGCCGCCGCCGGATCATCGAGGCCGATCTCCTCGCCCGGACAAGGGAGTTGACGCGTGGTGGCTGGGCGGCGGCCTTCGGCGGGATGCGCCCCACGATGGGCTGGCTCGGTGAGGGCCGACTCCGCATCAACGCCCACGACCACCCGCCACGGAACATCGCCGGCACCCAACTCCTGTTCGTCCCGGTCACCCCGAAGCAGGGCTGGGTGTCATGGCCGGAACCGGATCCCACGGTCGACCGGTACGCCGTGATCTACCCCTGCGCGGGCGCCCTCGCGGATGCGGACAGGTCGACCCCGCCCGGCGGACTCGCGGCGCTGCTCGGCACGGCCCGCGCCCAGGTCCTCGTCCTCCTCGAACAGCCCCTGACGACCAGCCAGTTGGTGGCCCTCACCGGCCAGGGCCTCGGCTCGGTGGGCCGCCACCTGAAGGTGCTGCACGAAGCCGGCCTCGTACAGCGGCGCAGGGCGGGCCGCTCGGTGCTCTACGTTCGTACGCCGCCGGGGGACACGCTCCTTCGGGCCGGGCGGCCGGGCCTGTAAAGGCTCTGCTCACTCCGTTGTGGCGCTCCCGTCACTTTCGAACGCTACTCTGCCCGACGCGACCCCCCGGGCCCGATGTGACGGGAGTTCGCGCCGCCCCGCCCGGCCCGCGTTCGCGGCCGGTTCCGTCGAGCACCTGGATCGCGTACCCACCTCATGTCCTGGTTCGAATCATTCATCCTCGGGCTCGTCCAGGGGCTCACGGAGTTCCTGCCGGTCTCGTCGAGCGCCCATCTGCGTCTCACGGCCGCGTTCGCGGGCTGGCACGATCCCGGCGCCGCCTTCACGGCGATCACCCAGCTCGGTACCGAGACCGCGGTCGTCATCTACTTCCGCAAGGACATCGCGCGGATCGTCTCGGCATGGTTCAAGTCCCTCACCGACAAGGCGAGTCGGGGCGACCACGACGCGCAAATGGGCTGGCTGGTGATCGTCGGCTCGATCCCGATCGGGGTGCTCGGCGTGACGCTCAAGGACCAGATCGAGGGCCCGTTCCGCGATCTGCGGCTCACCGCGACGACGCTGATCGTCATGGGCGTCGTCCTCGGCATCGCCGACCGGCTCGCGGCCCGCGACGAGACGGGCGGCCGACACCGCGTGGCCCACACCCGCAAGGAACTGAAGGACCTCTCGGTCAAGGACGGCCTGATCTACGGCCTGTGCCAGGCACTCGCCCTCGTCCCGGGCGTCTCCCGCTCGGGCGCCACCATCAGCGGCGGCCTGTTCCTCGGCTACACCCGCGAGTCCGCGGCCCGCTACTCCTTCCTCCTGGCGATCCCGGCGGTCCTGGCCTCCGGCGTCTTCGAGTTGAAGGACGCGAGCGAGGGCGGCCATGTCTCCTGGGGGCCGACGGTCTTCGCGACCCTGATCGCCTTCGGCGTCGGCTACGCGGTGATCGCCTGGCTGATGCGGTTCATCTCGACGCGCAGCTTCATGCCGTTCGTGTACTACCGGATCGCGCTGGGCATCGCCCTGTTCGTGCTGGTGAGCATGGGCGTGCTGAGCCCGCACGCGGCGGAGTCGGCGGGCTGAGCGGGTCCCGGTAAGAAGCTGAGCTGGTCCCGGTAAGAAACAGACCCCGGGAAGAGACCGAGCGCCCCAAGTGTTGTGCCCCACATCACAGTTGGGCCGATTCGGACGGGTGGACGCGGGATGCGAGCGGTGCGGTTTCACGAGTACGGCGGGATCGATGTGCTCCGGGTCGAGGACGTGCCGCGGCCCGTACCGGCCGCCGACCAGGTGCTGGTCGAGGTGCGGGCGGCCGGGATCCAGCCCGGTGAGGTGAGCATTCGGACGGGGTTCCTGCACGAGCGCTGGCCCGCCACGTTCCCGTCCGGGCAGGGCAGCGATCTGGCGGGGGTCGTCGTCGAAGTCGGCTCGCACGTACGGGACTTCGGGGTCGGTGACGAGGTCGTCGGGTTCACGCACCGGCGGGCCAGCCACGCCGAGTACGTCGTCGTCGACGACGTGCACCTCGTGCACCGGCCGGCCGGGCTCTCCTGGGACGTGGCCGGATCCCTGTCCGTCGCCGGGGCCACCGCGTACGCCTGCGTATGGGCCGTGGACCTGCGCCCCGGCGACACGGTCGCGGTGTCCGGCGCGGCGGGCGGCGTCGGGTCGATCGCCGTCCAGCTCGCGCGGCGGCACGGCGTCACCGTCATCGGCCTCGCGAGCGAGTCGAACCACGGCTGGCTGAAGGAGAAGGGCGTGGTCCCGGTCGCGTACGGGGACGGGGTGCGGGAGCGGATCCGGGAGGCCGCGGGCGGCCGGGGCGTCGACGCGTTCATCGACACGTACGGCACCGGATACGTCGAGCTCGCCGTGGAGTTGGGGGTGCGGCCCGAACGCATCAACACGATCCGCGACTGGGCGGTCGCGGGCCGGGTCGGCGCCCGGACCTACGGGGAGGGCGCGGCGGCGAGCGCGGTCGTCCTCGGCGAACTGGCCCGGCTGGCCGCGCGCGACGAACTCGAGGTGCCGATCGCCCGCACCTACCCGCTGGAGCAAGTACAGGACGCTTTCCGCGAGTTGGAGCGACGGCACACCCACGGAAAGATCACGCTCCGGCCATAGGGGTACACGGGTTCACCAGGGCAGGGGCCCCTCCGCGGAGACGTACGTACCCGTCGGCCCGTCGACCCCGACCCGCGCCATCCGCACGATGATCTCGGCGCCCTGCTCGACGCTCTGGACGCCCGTGTTGCCGTTCAGGTCGGTCCTGGTGAAGCCGGGCTCAACGGCGTTGATCCGGATCTCCGGGAAGGCCTTCGCGTACTGCACGGTCAGCATGTTCACGGCGGTCTTGGAGGCCGGGTAGGCGAGGCCGGGGTAACCGGCCGCCGGGTTCCCCGCGTCGGTGGCACCGGCCAGCGAGGCGAGGCCGCTGCTGACGTTGACGACGACGGGGGCGGCGGAGCGGCGCAGCAGCGGCAGGAACGCGTGGGTGACACGGACGGTGCCGAAGACGTTCGTCTCGAACAGCGGGCGCAGGGTGTCGACGGTCTCGTCGGCCGGGAGCACGATGCCGTTGCCGTCGGTGCGGCCCTCGATGCCGGCGTTGTTGATCAGTACGTCGAGGCCGCCCTCGGCCTCGACCGTCTTCGCGGCGGCCGCGACGGAGACATCGTCGGTGATGTCGATGACGACGTGCAGTGCGCCGAGCTCCTCCGCCGTGCGGCGCCCGCGCTCGGGGTCGCGGGCGCCGACGTAGACGGTGTGGCCGGCCTCGACGAGACGGCGGGCGGTTTCGCGGCCGAGGCCCTTGTTGGCGCCGGTGATCAGTGTGGTGGTCATGCGTCCAGGCTGCGCCGGTGGCGGCCCCGCGACCAGCCGTCCCGTCTTCCTGGGACCGGCGATACCAGGAAGATCCGGGCCGGACGCGGCACAGTGGTGGCATGGCACATGCGGAGCTCGGCGCTTTCGGTGACACGGTACGGCGCTGGCGGGACCGGGTCCCGCCGGAGGCCGCGGGGATCGCCGCCGTGGGGCCGCGGCGGGCCGCGGGACTGCGCCGCGAGGAGCTGGCGCTGCTCGCGGGGATCTCGGCGGACTACGTCACCCGGCTCGAACAGGGCCGCGCCACCCACCCCTCCGACCAGGTCGTGGAGGCGCTGGCCCGCGCGCTGCGGCTGACGGACACCGAGCGTGAGCACCTCTTCCGCCTCGCGGGCCTCGCGCCGCCGGGGCTCGAGACGGTGCCGGGCCGGCTCACCCCCAGCGTGCGGCGGCTCCTGGACCGGCTGTCCGGGACACCGGCCGCCGTGTTCGACGCGGCGTGGACGCTGCTGCTCGCGAACCCGTTGTACACGGCGCTGCTCGGCGAGCGCCCTGAGTGGGGCGGCTTCGGGCGCAACGCGGTGTGGTGGACGTTCCTCGGGCCGACGAGCCGGGTCCGCCTGACCTCCGATGAGCGGCAGGCCATGGAGACGGCCGTGGTGTCGGACCTGCGTACGACCGCGAGCCGCTACCCGCTGGACCCGCGCCTGCACACGCTCGTCGACGAACTCCGCACACGCAGCCCGCGCTTCGCCGAACTGTGGGACTCGGGCGCGGTCGGCCGGCACGCCGCCGCACGCAAGACGGTCGACCACCCGGAGATCGGCCCGCTGACGCTGGACTGCGACATTCTCACGGTGGCGGGCGACGATCTGCGCGTCATGCTCTACACGGCCGAGCCCGGCACCGCGGACGCGGACCGCCTGACGCTGCTCGCCACGACGGCGCTGCCGACGCCGGTGGACGCGTGACCCGGCACACGTGACGAGGGACGCGCGACCAGGAGCTCCACCGACTCCTTTACAGCATTGGTCACTTGGTGCTCAGTAACGCTCGCTCAGGGTTCCCAACCGGGCGGCCCGCACGTAGCCTTTGGCACATGCCGTCCGTCAATTCTGGTCCTGTGCGGTCTGCCTCGGAAGTCAACGAGCAGATCCGCGGATTGTGGCTGCGCACCGGTGGCCGGCTCACCGGAGAGCAGCGCGCCGAGTACGCGCTGCTGGTCACGGAGTGGGCCGAAGCGGTGCGCGCGGAGATCGTGGAAGCGGCCTGAACCGCCTCCACACCCCGGCCCGCTCAGCGGCCCCCTGCCACCCGTACCACGGTCCCCGTCGCGTACGACGCGTCCGGTGACAGCAGCCAGGCGATCGCCCCCGCGATCTCCTCGGCCGTCCCCGGGCGCCGCAGCGGGATACCGGGAGCCGCCTCGCGCGCGATGTCGGGCATCCCGCTGGTGGCGTGGATCTCGGTGTCGATGATGCCGGGCGCGACGCCGTTGACCCGCACCCCCACCGGGCCGAGTTCCTGGGCGAGGCCGAGGGTGATCGTGTCCACGGCCGCCTTGGACGCGGCGTAGTGCACGTACTGGCCGGGGCTGCCGAGGGTGGCGGCTCCGGAGGACACGTTCACGATGGCGCCCGCGCCCGCCTCCGTCATGTCGCGCGCGGCGCGGCGGCAGCACAGCAGGACGCCGAGGACGTTGACGTCGAGGACGCGGCGGAAGTCCTCGGTGCGCGCCTCGGCGAAGGGGCCGACCGGCGCGGTGACGCCCGCGTTGTTCACCAGGCCGGTGAGCGGCCCGAGGTGCGCACCCGCCTCGTCGAACATCCGCTCCACGTCCGCCTCTTGCGAGGTGTCGGCCCGCACGACGACACAGCGGGCGCCTGCCTCGCGCACGGCCTCGGCGGTGTGCTCGGCGGCGTCCTTGTCGCTCACGTAGGACAGCGCGACGTCGTGGCCTTCCCGCGCGAGTCGCACGGACGTGGCGGCACCGATGCCCCGGCTGCCGCCGGTGACGAGCGTGATGGGGCGGTTCAAGGGAGCCTCCTGGTCAGAAGTACGGGCCCCCTGACCAGGCAGGCCGGGATGTGGCCACGCGGACGAAGATCATGCCGCGTCGGGGGCACCGTACCAACGCCACTTCCCGCGCCGCTCCATGCCCTCCAGGTCGCCCCGGCCCGTGGCCCACAGCAGCGTCGCCCAGGGCTCGGTGTCAGCGGGGACGTCGGGGAAGAGGCGGTGCAGCGTGCGCGCGCACAGGTCGGCCGGCGGCTCGAACGCGATGCCGAGTCCGAGCGCCAGGTCGTGCGCGTGCACCAGCGTCTCGACGACGCCCATCGCGGCGAAGCCCTCGGGGTCGGAGGCGCCGAAGACGTGGAACCCACGGGCGGTCGCCGGGGTCGAGCGCACCACCGCCGCGAGGATGCCGCCGCCCGCCTCCAGGGCGCCGAGCATGGCGCACGGGCCCGCTTCGAGATCGACGGTAAGGGTGTTCTCCGGCCCTTCGGGCCGGCGCCGGCCGCCGCCCCAGCGCACGTAGTCGTCCGCCAGGGGGCGCAGCGAGCCGATCTGCGCGGCGTAGAAGAAGAGGTCGTCGGCGAGGTGCTCGCCGGTCTCCCAGCACGTCCACGCGAGCGGGCCCGCCGGGGCGTTCCAGTCGGCTTCGGGCGCGGTGCGCAGTGCGGAGACCGCGAGCTCGACGGCCTGGACGACGTCGTCCGCCGTGACGGGGCCTGGCGCCCCGGCCGGGAGTTGCGTGTTCGGGTCAGCAGGCATGGCGCGACGGTAACAGCGCACGCGGCGCACGCCCCAGGAGTTTTCGACCCGGCGGCGCACGCCTCTTGGTTCCGTGCGCCCCGGGCCCGAGACTGAGCCGATGACGCAGCGTGTGGAACTCGCGACCGTCCTCGACCGCCTCGCCGTCGACGAGTTGGTGACGGACTACGCCGCGGCCGTGGACGACGGCGACTGGCCGGCGTACCGCGGCCTGTTCGAACCGGAGGGCCGTGCCGACTACCGGGAGGCGGGCGGGGTGGAGGGCAGCGCCGCGGAGATCGCGCAGTGGCTGTCGACGACGATGGAGCTGTTCCCGATGCGCCAGCACCTGATCGTGAACCGCCGGGTCCGCTTCGACACCGTCGACCGCGACATCGGCGACACGGGCCGCGTCCGGGCCGACTACTTCAACCCGATGCGCTTCGCGGGCGACGGCGACTCGACGGCCCCCGACTTCATCTGCGGCGGCCGGTACGCCTTCGACCTCGTGCGTACGTCCGTCGGTTGGCGGCTGCGCCGGGTGACGGTCTACGAGAAGTGGCGCCGCGTTCCCGAGCGGGCCGCCGCGGGCAGTTGACCCGCCGCCGCCCCCTGCCCGGCGCCCACTGTCGTTGATCGTCGTCGGCGCGCACACTGTAGGCGCGAGGCGATGGCCGTACCAGTACGAGGCGGGAGGCGCGGCGCATGGAGGGGTGGCGGCAGCGGCTCGACACGTCACGGTGGTGGCGCGGCGCCGCGGCGGCCGGCGCGGGCGCCCTGCCCGCGCTCGCGTTCCCGGCGCCCTCCCTGTGGTGGTTCGCGTACGTCGCGCTCGTCCCGTGGATGCTGCTCGCTCGCTCGTCCTGCACGCCGCGCCGGGCGGCGCTGGACGGCTGGCTCGGCGGGCTCGGGTTCATGCTCGCGGTGCATCACTGGCTGCTGCCGAGCCTGCATGTGTTCACGCTCGTCCTCGCGGCGCTGCTCGGCGCGCTGTGGGCGCCGTGGGGCTGGCTGCTGCGCCGCCTTCTGCACGGCCGGCCGACGCCGGGGCAGTCGGCGATCGCGCTCCTCGCCATCCCTTCGGGATGGCTGATGGTCGAACTGGTCCGCTCCTGGGAGGGGTTGGGCGGCCCGTGGGGTCTGCTCGGCTCCAGCCAGTGGCAGGTGCCGCCCGCGCTGCGGCTCGCGTCGGTGGGCGGCGTCTGGCTGCTCAGCCTGCTCGTGGTGGCCGTGAACACCGGCGTGACGCTCCTCCTCGTCGCGCGCGGCGCCCGCGCTCCGGCGGTGGCGGGGCTTGTCGCGACGGTCACGGTCACCGGGGTCGCGTGGGTGTGGGCGCCGCGCCCCGAGACGGACGGGCGGGCCCGGGTCGCGGTGGTGCAGCCGGGCGTGGTCGACGGCCTCGGCAGCATCAAGTCCCGCTTCGACCGGGAGGTGCGGCTGACCCGTCAACTGACGGACCGGGACGTCGATCTCGTGGTGTGGGGCGAGAGCAGCGTCGGCTACGACCTGCCGCGCCGCCCCGACCTCGCCCGCCGGCTCGCCGCGCTCTCCCGCGAGGTGGACGCGGAGATCCTCGTCAACGTCGACGCACGACGCCGAGCCGCCGACGGCTCCGGCCAAGGCATATACAAAACTTCCGTACTCGTCGGCAGGAACGGCCTCACCGGCGACCACTACGACAAAATGCGGCTCGTCCCCTTCGGCGAGTACGTGCCCGCGCGCGAGCTCCTCGGCTGGGCCACCTCGGTCGGCAAGGCGGCGGGCGAGGACCGGATGCGGGGCACGCGGCAGGTCGTGATGGACGTGCGCCACGGTGAGCGAACGCTGCGCGTCGGGCCGCTGGTCTGCTTCGAGTCGGCGTTCCCCGACATGACGCGACAGCTGACGCGGGACGGGGCGCAGGTACTGCTCGCGCAGTCCTCGACGTCGACGTTCCAGCACAGTTGGGCCCCCGAACAACACGCCTC
Source organism: Streptomyces sp. NPDC002790 (assembly GCF_040295505.1). Classification (NCBI taxonomy): domain Bacteria; kingdom Bacillati; phylum Actinomycetota; class Actinomycetes; order Kitasatosporales; family Streptomycetaceae; genus Streptomyces; species Streptomyces sp. NPDC002790. The sequence goes on from NZ_JBEOVM010000102.1 coordinate 12,896, forward strand.
GCTCGCCGCGGTCCGCGCCGCGGAAACGGGCCGCCCGATGGTGCACGCGACCCTGACCGGAGTCTCCGCGGTATACGGCCCGGACGGGACCCGCGCCGGCGCCTGGCTCGCCACCTCGGCAAACACGGCCCACGTCTACGACATACCAACCGCACAGGGCACGACGCTGTACGTCCGCTTCGGCGCCTGGCCGGTACACGGGGCGGTCACGGTGCTGACACTGCTCGCGGCAACCGAAGCCACACGGCGCCTGTCTCTCAAGCCCCTCCGGCGGGTGAGCCGATCAACCCCCTACGGCGGGTGAGCCAATCAAGCCCCTGCGGCGATTGAGCAGCGGGGTCCGGGGCGGAGCCCCGAGTCCGCAACGCCGTCGCCGCCTGGACGATGCGCTCGAGCCCCGCTGAATCACACCCGCCGCGACACCTCACGCACGACCTGCTCACACAACTCATGCGTGGCGAGCGCGTCCCGCGCGCTCAGCACCTTGCCCGCCCGCACCGCGTCAAGGAACCCGAGCACGGCCTGCTCGATCCCCCGCTGGCGAGCGACCGGCACCCAGTCCCCACGCCGCCGCACCGTGGGCTGCCCCTTGTGATCGACCACATCAGAGAGGTTCAACACCTGCCGCTTGGAATCCTGCCCCGACACCTCGAGGATCTCCTCGGTGGAGCCGCTCAACCGGTTCATGACGCCGAGCGCGGTGAAACCGTCACCCGCGAGCTGGAGGACGACATGCTCCAGCAGACCGCCCTCGACGCGGGCACGCACGGTGACATCGTCGACCGGCCCCGGCACGAGGAAGCGCAGGGTATCGACGACGTGGATGAAGTCGTCGAGGACCATCGCACGCGGCTCCTCGGGGAGCCCGACACGGTTCTTCTGCATCAGGATCAGCTCGCGCGGGTGCTCGACGCACTGCGCGTACCCGGGCGCGTAACGGCGGTTGAAGCCGACGGCAAGGCTCACACAGCGCTCCTCGGCGAGCCGTACGAGCCGCTTGGACTCGGCGAGTTCGTAGGCGAGCGGCTTGTCGACGTACGTCGCGACGCCCGCCTCCAGGAGCCGCGTGACGATCTCCGGGTGGGCGACGGTCGGCGCGTGCACGAACGCCGCGTCGAGGCCCTGCGCGAGGAGCGCGTCGAGGTCGGCGTGGCGCTGCGACGCGGGCACGCGGAGCTGGTCCGCGACCTCGGTCAGCGTCGCGGGCGTCCGCGTCTGCAGGTGCAGTTCGAGCGCGGGCTGCGCGCCGAGCACCGGCAGGTACGCCTTCTTGGCGATGTCTCCGAGTCCGATGACGCCGACTTTCACGTCTGTGTGCTCCTGTCCTGTTCCCGCGACGGCCGGGCTGCCGTGCCGGTGCCCTTCCGGGTCCGGGCAGCATACGGGGACGCACTGACACCGGGCTCCCGCCGGGGCGGGCACCAGTCCGCGATGCCGTCCATGCCGCGCAGCAGGAAGCCCGGACCGAGCGCGCCGACGGCGCGGATCACCGAGTTGCGCAGGGCGATCAGGGGCCGGTTCGCGGTGAGGTTGATCCGGCTGACGGTGATCGCCTTGCGCGCGATCGCCGTCGTACGGGGCAGCCGCGCCGCCGTGTAGTCGGACAGATCGAGCGGGGCGTCGGGCGCGGCACGGTGGGCGAGGACGACCGCGTCCTCGATGGCCTGGTTGCCACCCTGGCCGAGGGTCGGCGCCATGGCGTGCGCGGCGTCGCCGAGCAGGGCGACGCGGCCGTAGATTGCCGCCATGGACCTCCCCCTCTCCCGCGCCGACCGAATCGCCGACGCCGCCCTGGCGCTGCTCGCGGAGCGCGGCATGCGCGGGCTGACCCACCGCGCGGTCGACGAGGCGGCGGGGCTGCCCCAGGGCTCGACCTCCAACCACGCGCGCACCCGCCTCGCCCTCCTGGAATCGGCGGTGCGGCGGCTCGCCGTGCACGAGGGACGAGTACTCTCGATCGACGAACTACCGCCCCCCTCGGACGACCTCGCCTCCCTGGTCGACGGCATGGCACTCGCCCTGCACCGCTACCTCACCCGCCACCCGCAGATGCTCGTCTGCCGCTACGAATTGGCCCTGGAGGCGACCCGCAGGCCCGAGCTGCGCACCTTCTTCGACGAGACGGGCCGCCAGTTCCGCGCCCCCCTCACCAACCTGCTCCGAGCGGCGGGCTCACCCTCCCCCGAACGACACACCCTGTCCCTGGTGGCATGGACGGAAGGCATCATGTTCTCCTGCGTGGCAGGCTCCTTCCACACAACCACCCCGACCTTGCCCCAACTACGCCAAGGTTACCGGGAGTTGCTCCAAGGAATGCTCCCCCAATCAAGCCCCTGCGGCGGGTGAGCCGATCAAGCTCCTGCGGCGATTGAGCAGACCTTTCAAGCCCCTGCGGGGCTTCGCCTTTCAAGCCCCCGCGGGGCTTGGTATTTCAAGCCCCTGCGACGATTGAGCAGGCATTTCAAGCCCCTGCGGCGATTGAGCAGCGGGGTCCGGGGCAGAGCCCCGCGACGTGTGCGAACCTCCCGCCTACGCCCCACTCCGCTGCGGCCCCAACGGCTCCCCACCGCCCCCCTCCCCCGGCTCCACCACACCCGCCCCCATCAACCCCACCCGCTCCTCCAACCGCGCAAGCGCCGCCCGCACCCCATCCCCATACCCGTCATCCCCCAACGCCCCCGCCACCGCACGCGCCCGCGCCAGGTGACTGCGAGCCGCCCCGGGCCGATCCAACTTCACATAGTCCGCCGCCAAGTTGAGATGCAGCGACGGATAGAACGCCTGCAAGGCCAGCGACGACTCGTGCTCCGCGAGCCGCTCCTGCGTGAGCGAATCCGCGGCGGACAACGCCCGCAGGTCCCAGGCCAGCTCGTCCGACGGCTCGTCCTGCGTGTCGGCCATGTAGTGCGCGAGCGTGCAGCGGTGCAGCGGGTCGCCGGCCTCCCCGATCTCCGCCCACAGGCCGAGGAAGCGCTCCTGCGCCTCCTCGCGGTCACCGCCGTGATGCAGCATGACCGCCTGCCCGATGCGGCTCATCATGGCGTCGTCCGACGCCTGTTCACGCTGCTGTGCCACTGTCTCCTCCAAGCCCGGCCGCCCGGCACGCCCCGCGCGCGCCCGACCACGATGTCCGATCCGACGACGCTAACCGGCGGCACTGACAATCCAGCTCAAGCGCGTCCCCCGCGAGCCGGGCCGGGCCGGGCCCGCCCGGGCTCAGCCCAGGTCCGGAACGGTCCAGTCGATCGGCGGGTGGCCCTGCGCGGCGATCGCCTCGTTGATCTGCGTGAACGGCTGCGAGCCGAAGAACTTCCGCGCCGACAGCGGCGAGGGGTGCGCGCCCTTCACCACCGCGTGCCGCCCGGTGTCGATGAGCGGCAGCTTCTTCTGCGCGTAGTTCCCCCACAGCACGAACACCGCCGGGTCCGCCCGCTGGACGACGGCGTGGATCACCGCGTCCGTGAACTTCTCCCAGCCCTTGCCCTTGTGCGAGTTGGCCTCACCGGCCCGCACCGTGAGCACCGCGTTGAGCAGCAGCACGCCCTGCTCGGCCCACGGCATCAGATACCCGTTGTCGGGGATCGGGGTGCCGAGCTCGGCCTGCATCTCCTTGTAGATGTTGCGCAGCGAGGGCGGCGTCTTCACGCCGGGCCGCACCGAGAAGCACAGTCCGTGCCCCTGCCCCTCGCCGTGGTACGGGTCCTGGCCGAGGACGAGCACCTTCACCTTGTCGTAGGGCGTCGCGTCGAGCGCGGCGAAGACCTGCTCGCGCGGCGGGTAGACGGGACCTCTCGCGCGCTCCTCCTCGACGAACTCGGTGAGCTCCTTGAAGTAGGGCTTCTGCAGTTCGCCGCCGAGGACGCCGCGCCAGGATTCGGGCAGCATCGCGGTGTCGGTCACGTCAACAACCTCCGGGGTACGGGCCTGTGCTTCAACACCCAGAAACCTACCGGCGCCCACTGACAATCCGCGCCCGCCCCAGCACGGACGGGGGTCACCAGCTCGTCTTGCGGTGCAGCTCCCACATCATCATGATCGTCGACGGGTCGAGGGCCCGCTCGCCGCCCGAGATCTCCTCGCTCGCGGCGATGAACTGCTTGCCCTGCCACAGCGGCAGCAGCCGCGCGTCCCGCACCATGATGTGCTGGGCCTGCTCGAACTGCCGCACCACGACGCCCCGGTCGCGCTGCTTGCGGGACTGCGGAAGCAGCTTGTCGGTGATCTCGGGCGAGACGTACGGCGTGCTCAGGGCGTTCTTCTCGCCCACGAAGGGTGCGATGAAGTTGTCCGCGTCGGGGAAGTCGGGGAACCAGCCGCGCCCGAACACCGGATACTCGCCCTTCTTGTATCCCTGTTCGAACGACTTCCAGGGACGACTCTTGAGCGTGACCTTGAAGAGCTTCGACGCCTCCAACTGCCGCTTGATCTCGGCGAATTCGGGCGCGGTCGCGGAGCCGTAGCGGTCGGAGGCGTACCAGAGCGTGAGCGGGACAGGAGCGTTGATGCCCGCCTTCGTAAGGATCCCGGCCGCTTTCGCGGAGCTCGGGTCGTTGAACTCGTCGAAGTAGTCCGTGGTGTGGCCCGCGAGGCCCCTGGGAACCATCGAGTACAGCGGTTCCACGGTGTTCGCGTACACCTTCTCCGCGATCGCCCCGCGGTCGACGATCTGGGCGACCGCCCGGCGCACCGCGCTCTTGCCCGCCCACGGGTCCTTGGGGTTGAACACGAGATAGCTGATCTCCATGCCCGCGCCCTCGACGAGCTGCAGGTCGCCCGCGCCCTGCTTGTCCTGGAGGTCCACGATGTCGTCGGCCGCGAGACCACGGAAGGTCGCGTCGATCTTCTTCGTCTTCAGGGCGCCGACCATCGCGGACGACGTCTTGAAGTAGCGGATCGTCACCGCGTCGTTCTTGCGGTCCGCGAAGCCCTGGTAGTTGTCGTTGCGCACGAGTTCGGCCTTGCGGCCGTCGGCGTACGACGTGAGCGTGTACGGCCCCGAACCCATCACCTTGCCGTCCGTGCGCCCGGACTTCGCGGGATACGAGGAGGGGTCGACGATCGACATGGCGGGAGTGGAGAGCACGAACGGGAAGGTGGCGTCCGGCTTGGTGAGCCGGAACGTTACGCCACGATCACCCTGCGTCTCCACGCGGTCGAGGCTGCCCAGCAGCCCCGCGGGCCCGCCGCCCCCACCGACCCTGCGGACCCGGTCGATGGAGTACTTCACGGCTTTCGCGTCGAGCGCCTCCCCGTTGGAGAACTTCATGTCCTCGCGCAGCTCGCAGTGGTAGACGCGGTTGGCGGAGTCCTCGAATCGGCACTCGGCCGCGTCCGCCTGCGGTTCGGCGGCGCCCGAAGGCAACGACACCAGCGTCTGGTAGACGTTGCGGAACAGTTCCCACGAGCCGTCCCAGGACATCGCGGGGTCCAGCGTGCTCGGCACACTGGTGGTGCCCACGACGATGGGCCGCTCGTCGGAATCCTCGCCCGAATTCATCAGCCCGCATCCGGTGAGCAGGGTCATCGACGCGAATGCCGCCCACACACGAGGGGCAGGGAAACGGTTGAACACGCGCTCGCTCCTCGATCAGCCGTGCCAGGTCGGCAGACAATATCGCAGCGCCCCGCCGGTTCAACTGCTTGAAACGACGGGGCACTTCACGAGCGGGGCCCTTTGTGGAACGTTGTCGCGCAACGCCCGGAATCTCACCCAGGGGCGGGCCGGCCCCGGGGCCTATTCGACGCCGGCGTTGAGGAACTTGCCGCCGTCCACCACGAGGTTCTGTCCGGTGATCCAGCCGGACTGCTCGGAGGTGAGGAACGCGGCGGCGCCCCCGATGTCCGCCGGCACACCGAGCCGGCCCATCGGGTACGTGGCCGCGACCTCGGCCTCCCGGCCCTCGTACAGGGCGGACGCGAACTTGGTCTTCACCACCGCCGGGGCGATCGAGTTGACCCGCACCACCGGCGCGAACTCGTGCGCCAGCTGGAGCGTCAGGTTGACCATGGCGGCCTTGCTGATGCCGTACGCGCCGATGAACGGCGAGGCGGAGACGCCCGCCACGGACGCGATGTTGACGATCGCGCCGCCGTTCTCCTTCTGCCACGCCTTCCACGTCTGCTGCGCGAAGCCGAGCGCGGAGACGACGTTGGTCTCGAAGACCTTGCGCGCCACGTTCAGGTCGAGCTCGGCGATCGGGCCGAACACCGGGTTCGTACCGGCGTTGTTGACGAGGAAGTCGACGCGGCCGAACGCCTCCATGGTGCGCTCGACGGCGGCGGCCTGGTGCGCCTCGTCGTGCGCCTTGCCCGCTACGTAGATGGCGCGGTCGGAACCGAGCTGCTCGACGGCCTCCTTGAGGGCGTCCTCGCCGCGTCCGGTGACGCAGACGCGGTCGCCGCGCGCGATCAGGGCCTCGGCGATGCCGTAGCCGATGCCGCGGCTCGCGCCCGTGACGAGCGCGACCCTGCCGGAGGGCTCCGGGAGTTCAGAAGTGGTCATGTCCGTGTCCCCCGGCCTCAGTTGAGCGGGCCGCCGGCCACGTACATGACCTGGCCCGAGACGAAGCCGGCCGCCTCACCGGTGAAGAAGGCGATGGCGTTGGCGATGTCCTCCGGACGGCCCACGCGCTGCACCGGGATCTGGGTGGCGGCCGCGGCCTGGAAGTCCTCGAAGCCCATGCCGACGCGCTCGGCGGTGGCCGCCGTCATGTCGGTGACGATGAAGCCGGGCGCCACGGAGTTGGCGGTGACGCCGAACTTGCCGAGCTCCTTGGCGAGGGTCTTCGTGAAGCCCTGCAGGCCGGCCTTGGCGGCCGAGTAGTTGACCTGGCCGCGGTTGCCGAGCGCCGAGGACGACGACAGGTTCACGATGCGGCCGAACTTGGCGTCCACCATGTGCTTCTGGACGGCCTTGGACATCAGGAACGCACCGCGCAGGTGCACGTTCATGACCGTGTCCCAGTCATTGGCGCTCATCTTGAACAGCAGGTTGTCGCGCAGCACGCCCGCGTTGTTCACGAGGATCGTGGGGGCGCCGAGCTCCTCGGCGATGCGCGCGACGGCGGCCTCGGTCTGCGCCTCGTCGGAGACGTCGCAGCCGACGGCAAGGGCCTTGCCACCGGCGGCGGTGATCTTCTCGACGGTGTCCTTGCAGGCGGCCTCGTCGAGGTCGATCACGGCTACGGCGCGGCCCTCTTCGGCCAGACGGATCGCGGTGGCGGCGCCGATGCCGCGCGCGGCTCCCGTGACGATCGCTACGCGCTGCTCAGTGGTGGACATGCTCTTCGGTCTCCTCGCCCTAGAGGTGCGGCCGCTCCGCCCGGTGCGGGTGAGCAACCGCTTAGTACCCTGTGCGTGTGACGCTAGAAGCCCTGACACCCGGTGTCAACGTGCCCACCAGGTGCCGCTGATCACTAGCGAGCCCTGACCCCGCGCGTTCAGCGCACCAGCAGGTCGAGCAGGCGCTCCGCCTCGGCGGCCGGGTCCGCGGTCAGTCCGGTGTGCACGGGGCCGGGCTGCACCACGGTCGAGCGCGGCGCGACGAGCCAGCGGTAGCGCCGCCCGGCGTCGTCCTCGGCCGCCTGCCCCGCGCCGTCTCCCCCGCGGCAGTGCCGCTCCACGGCGGCAAGGACGGCGCGCACGCCGGTCACGTCCGCCTCGGGGTCGAGCGCGAGCAGCCGCTTCTCGTCGAGGTGGGTGAGGGCCGTGACGAAGGACTTGGCGCGGCAGTACACGACGACACCGGCGTTGATCTGCTCCCCGCGTTCGATGCTGGGCACGATGCGCAGCAGGGCGTACTCGAAGACGTCGCGCTCGCTCACTGGTCCGCTCCTTCGGTCACCCAGCCGGTCGTTGGCGCGGTCCGGGCTGCGCCGCGCGGCAGGTCGATGCGCTCGTGGACGGTGGCGGCACGCTCCGCCAGCAGCTCGACGTACGCCCGCCGCACCGCGTCGGGGTCGTCGAACCCCGGCTCGTCGGCGAGCCACACGTCGGGCACGTCGGCGGCGGCCCGCGCGAGCAGTTCCTCCGTGACGCGCGGGGCGAGTTCGGCGGCGGCCGCGGCGACATCGGGTCCGAACGGGGCGAGGGCGTGGTCGGTGGCGTCGTACCGCTTGGCCGCCCAGGCCGCCGCGCCGCGCCAGTTGTGGTGCCAGATCATGCTCGCGCCATGGTCGATGAGCCACAGCTCGCCGCCCTGGACCAGCATGTTGGGGTTGCGCCAGGACCGGTCGACGTTGTTGATCAGCGCGTCGAACCAGACGATCCGGCCCGCCTCCACCGAATCGACGACGTACGCGAGGGGGTCGAAGCCGAGCGCCCGCGGCAGGAACCGCATGCCGAGGTTGGTGCCGCCGCTCCGCTTGAGCAGCTCCTGCACCTCCTGGTCGGGCTCGCCGAGGCCGATCACCGGGTCCAGGTCGAGCGTGACGAGCCCCGGTACACGAAAGCCGAGCGCGCGCGCCAACTGGCCGCAGATCACCTCGGCGACGAGCGTCTTTCGCCCCTGCCCCGCGCCGGTGAACTTCATGGCGTACGGGACGAGATCGTCACCCTCGACGAGACCGGGAAGCGACCCGCCTTCCCGCAATGGGGTGACGTAGCGGGTCGCGGCGACCTGTGTCAACACTTTCGAAGGCTCCATGGTTCGATTGCCTTACATTCCATGACAGGCTCAAGTTTGGCGCGCCCCCGACAGAGGCCCCCAGATCAGCCCTGGGGAGAATCTGGGGAGTTCCGTCCGGCATCCTCGTGCCCCAAACTCCCCAGCAGCCCATCGATGGCGGCATGCCCCTTACTCCCCGCCTTCGGCATCAAGTGAGCATAGTAACGAAGCGTGACACCAGGGGACGAGTGTCCGAGCCATCGCGCCAGCGTCACCACGGACTCCCCCACCTCCGACATGGCCGAAGCCTAGGTGTGCCGCAGCACACGGAAGCCGTCCTTCGGCGCAGCCACCCACTCCCATTGCTTCGCACCCTTCGCGCGCAGCGGGATGACGCCAGCCTCAGCGGTCGCCGCTGGAAGCTCTTCGAGGTGACCCATGCGTTGCAGGGACAACGAGCCGACCAGGGCCTAGAGGGTCTCGGAGTCCGGCCCTTCCATGAAGAGAGCACTCACACCTGCGCGTAACCACCGTCGGCGAAGAACTCGGCACCATTGACGAAACTCGACGCGTCCGAGGCAAGGAACGTCGTCACGGCGGCGATCTCCTCGGGTTCGGCGAGCCTGCCAAGAGGGACTTCACCTTCTGCTTGCTCGAGAACCTCGGGCGGGACCAGCTCAAGCAGGCCAGGGGTGCGTGTACCACCCGGGGATACGACGTTGACCCGAAAGCCATGCGCGCGCGAGCTGTGGGCCCAACCGCGGGCCAGATTGCGGACCGCGGCCTTCGTCGCTCCGTAGACCTCGAGTCCCGGGTCAGGCCGTGTCCCGGCGGTCGATCCCGTCAGGATCACCGAAGCGTTTGTACTGAGCAGCGGCAGCGCTAGTTGCAGGGTGAAGATCGTTCCCTTGACGTTGGTGGCGAACAGCGAGTCGATCAGTTCCTCGGTCACCTCGCCGAACGGAGCTGCGGTGCCGATGCCGGCGTTGGCGACCAGCACGTCGATGTGGCCGGCCTGGTCGCGCACGGTGCTGTAGAACGCGTCGAGGTCCGAGGGCACCGAAACATCACAGACCACGCCAGTTACGGCGGGTCCGAGTTCGGCGGCCGCGGCGTCGAGCGCGTCCTTGCGGCGACCGGTGATGAAAACCCTGGCGCCCTCGTCGCGGAATGCGCGTGCGGTCGCGAATCCGATGCCGCCACTACCCCCGGTAACCACGGCAACCTTGCCCGTGAGTGACTTACTCATTCTTCTCACCTCGTTGATTGACTGCCCCCGACAGTCGCAACGCTAATAGTTACGACAACTTGTTGCAACTATAGTTGTTACGACTTCACTGTCGTAACATAACTCGTTGCGGCTAAGAGGAGAGGAGGAGCCCATGAGCGCCAACAGCAGGCTGACCATCGCCGCCCACGCGCTGGCCTGGATCGGCCTCTACCAGCGCCAGGGCCACGAGGTCGCC
>NZ_JBEOVM010000103.1:0-22796 GCF_040295505.1 Streptomyces sp. NPDC002790
CCACTTCAAGCCCCTGCGGCGATTGAGCAGGCTTTTCAAGCCCCGCCGGCGATTGAGGCGCGGGGTCCGGGGCAGAGCCCCGCGACCGCAACCCCGTCTGGGCTCCCGCTCACACGGGGCTGACGGAGAGCCCACCCAGCACGGCGGACGCCCTCCGCACAGCCACCGACCCGTACGCGGTACGCAACCGCACCCACGCCCCGGCAACCACCAGGTCAACCTCCGCCCCCCGCAAAAACCCAAGAGACGCCGCCGCATGCACCATCCGCACCGGCGCCCCACTCCCCCCGATCTCCCGCGCCCAGACCTCACCACCGATCCGGTCAAGCTCCCCGCGGGTCCGCTCCTCCGGCGCCAACTCCTCAACCCGCGCCCGGAATTCAGCCACCGCCGCCTTCACAAGCCCACGCAACGCATCCGCATCCGGGAACCCGTCCACCCGCTCCCACCCACCGAGCGGCGGCAACACCCCGGCCCACGGCGGCCCGGTGACCGCGGCGGGAACCGTGGCCGTAGCCGTCCCCTCGTCGAGCGAGTCGAGCAACTCCCCCGCGGACACGGTCACATCGAGCGTGTCCTCGATCCCGTTCTCGTACGGCTTGAGCAGCCGCGCCGTCCGCACGGCCAGCACCTCGAACGAAGGCGGCCGCCCGAACACCGCGAGCGCCTGCCCACCGGCCTGCGCCCGCAGCCGCACGGCGGCCGCCTTGTCGTAGTGCAACAGCCGGCCGAGGAAGGCGGCGAGATCCGCCACCTCCCCCGCGTCGGCGAAATGCAGCACGGACGCGCTCATGCGACGAGCGCCTCCGCACGATCCGTACGCCCCGCGTCGTCGTCCCGGTACTCCTCGAGGAACTCCCGCTCCTCGCCGGTGATCCGACGCGGCCGCTGCGCCTCGAAGTCGAACGGCACGACGACCGTGGAGGCACGCACGTACACGACGTCCTCGTCCTTCACTTCATAAGAGAGCGTGAACGAAGCCGCCTTTATCTCACTCACCCACAGCTCGATGTCCACGGGCCGGTGCCGGTGCACCAACTGCCGCTTGTAGTCGATCTCATGGCGCGCCACGACGGACCCCTGCTGGAAGTCCTTGTCGGGCCGGAACAGGAAATCAATCCGCGCTTCCTCCAGATACCGAAGGAAAACCACGTTATTGACATGCCCGTAGGCATCCATGTCGGCCCAACGCAGGGGGCAGGCGTATACGTGGCGAGCCATCAGCCGCGGGTCAGCTTCTTGTAGGTGGCGCGGTGCGGACGGGCCGCGTCGGCACCGAGCCGCTCGATCTTGTTCTTCTCGTAGGACTCGAAGTTGCCCTCGAACCAGAACCACTTGGACTCACCCTCGTACGCGAGGATGTGCGTGGCGACCCGGTCGAGGAACCACCGGTCGTGAGAGACGACCACAGCGCACCCCGGGAACTCGAGCAGCGCATTCTCAAGGCTGCTGAGGGTCTCCACATCAAGGTCGTTCGTCGGCTCGTCAAGGAGCAGCAGGTTGCCGCCCTGCTTGAGGGTGAGCGCGAGGTTCAGACGGTTGCGCTCACCGCCGGAGAGCACGCCGGCGGGCTTCTGCTGGTCAGGCCCCTTGAACCCGAAGGCGCTGACGTACGCCCGCGAGGGCATCTCAACCTGCCCGACATTGATGTAGTCGAGCTCATCGCTCACCACGGCCCAAAGGGTCTTCTTCGGGTCGATGTTGGCGCGGTTCTGGTCGACGTACGAGATCTTGACGGTGTCGCCGACCTTGATGGAACCGGAGTCCGGCGTCTCGAAGCCCTGCAACATCTTGAACAGGGTGGTCTTACCGGCACCGTTCGGGCCGATGACACCGACGATGCCGTTACGCGGCAACGTGAAGCTCAGGTCATCGATCAGAACCTTGTCCCCGAACGCCTTACCCAGGTGCTCGACCTCGACGACCATGCTGCCCAGGCGCGGGCCCGGCGGAATCTGGATCTCCTCGAAGTCCAGCTTCCGCATCTTGTCGGCCTCGGCCGCCATCTCCTCGTAGCGGGCGAGACGCGACTTCGACTTGGTCTGCCGCCCCTTGGCGTTGGACCGCACCCACTCCAGCTCTTCCTTGAGCCGCTTCTGCCGCTTCTCGTCCTTCTTGCCCTCGACCTTGAGGCGCTCGGACTTCTTCTGCAGGTACGTGGAGTAGTTGCCCTCGTAAGGGATCGCGCGGCCGCGGTCGAGCTCAAGAATCCACTCGGCGACGTTGTCCAGGAAGTACCGGTCGTGAGTAATGGCCACGACAGTGCCCTTGTACTGGGCGAGGTGCTGCTCCAGCCAGTTCACGGACTCGGCGTCGAGGTGGTTGGTGGGCTCGTCGAGGAGCAGCAGGTCGGGCGCCTCGATGAGCAGCTTGCAGAGCGCGACGCGGCGCTTCTCACCACCGGACAGGTTGTTGACGGGCCAGTCCCCGGGCGGGCACCCGAGAGCGTCCATGGCCTGCTCCAGCTGACCGTCGAGGTCCCACGCGTCGGCGTGGTCGAGGTCCTCCTGGAGCTTGCCCATCTCGTCCATGAGCTCGTCGCTGTAGTCCGTCGCCATGAGCTCGGCGACCTCGTTGAAGCGCTTGAGCTTGCCCATGACCTCGGCGGCGCCGTCCTGCACGTTCTCCAGAACGGTCTTGGACTCGTCGAGCTTCGGCTCCTGCATCAGGATGTTGACGCTGTAACCGGGCATGAGCACGGCGTCACCGTTCGACGCCTGCTCGATCCCCGCCATGATCTTCAGGACGGTCGACTTACCGGCACCGTTCGGACCGACAACGCCGATCTTCGCTCCGGGCAGGAAGTCCAGGGTGACATCGTCGAGGATCACCTTGTCGCCGTGCGCCTTGCGCGCCTTGCGCATGGAGTAGATGAACTCAGCCAAGAGAAACCGTCCGGCAGTCGAAGTGTGTGTAGCAGTAAAGGCCCCGCATACTGCGGCTCCACCGCGTGAGGGCAGATACACCCCATCTTGCCTGATGGCCACCGGCCGGGGGAAACCCGTATCGCCCTGTGGCCCTGAACTGGGCGTTCTACGGGGCCGGTCGTAGCGGAGCTGTCACTGTCGGTCGCCGATTGTCGCCGTCGACCAACCTCGCACGGCCCAGGGACGACCCAGAACCCGTCACCGGCTGATCACTTGGCGGCATGCCACCCTTGCGCCACGGCACCAGCGGACGCACGGGACGACCTCCGAGACCTCCTCAACGAATGGGACCCGATCGGGGTGGCCGAGCTCGTCCAGGACGAGTACGACTACATGCCGACGCCACTCCTGACTCGACTGCGGCGCGGGGCTGGCCGGGCAGAACTGAGGGACTTCCTGCACGACGAGCTGACGGGTCACTCCGGCCTACCCGAACCCCACGGTGCGGATGATGCGGATGACGTGGCCGCCCGCCTCACCGCCTGGTGGACCTCGACGCATCCGCAGGTCTGACGTGCCCAGCCGTTCGACGCCCTGGCAGCGCTATCGGCCGATGGGAATCTCGTAGACGATCTCGCAGAGGGCGGCGGGCACGACGATGTCGGCAGTCTCCACGGGCCGACTGGTCGCTGTAGTACGTGCGCCGGATGTGCGTCACGAGCGCGCTCTTCTGGATACCCAACATCGACGCCTCATCGGCGGTGACCTGGACGAGACGGGAAACGAGACGGTGACGAGCGACTGGCCTTGAAGACCGTTGCGAGACACTCGCGTTCGGGAGTGAGCTGCGTCACACTGACTGTCAGGTTAAGCAAGGGGGGACCATGAGCGACTCGTACGTCAACGCACCCATCCGAGCTCGCATGTACGCGAACATATGGCACAAGGTGATCTGGGTCGTCGTGGTTGTACTGTCGGCCGGCCTCTTAGCGCCGCCGTTGTTCTTCATCGCGGCCAAGAAGCGCGTCGTCAGCATGATCGTTCCGATCGTCTATGCAGCGCTCATTTACGGCTCGGCCGTCCTGGCGTCAGTGTTCGGCAACCCAAAGAACTGGGTGGGTGGCGTCTTGGCCATCACGATGATTGTCGCCGCTGTACACGCAGCCATCCTCGACACCGATTGGAAGTCCGGCCGGTGACGCCCACGGTGTTGCCGTCCCGGCAGAAGTAGAGCGCCGGGTCGACGCGGAAGGAAGGCGTCTGCCGTACGACCCGATCACTTTCCTCCCGTCGTTACCCTTGTGATCCGTAGCTCTATGCGGATCGGCCAGTACAGGCCATATCGGTTGTGTAGACGACCCACACGGCGGCTACGGAATGCCATCGGTGCTGCGGTTGCCGTACCTCGCTGCTGTACCGCAACTCCCGCACAGGGTCGCAAGAGCAGCAACATCGGCATAGGCGCCGATCACCTTCGCCGTAGGCTCCCAGGCAATTACCACGAGAACGATCACGATCGTCACCCACGGCCCAAATCGCAGGTTTGACAGGTACCCCCCGGTCGAGAGGCAGACTCACAGAGATGTCCTTTCCGGATGTCTTGAAGCCCGTCCGTGGCGCCATACCTCCAAACGACAGCGTCTCGGACGGGCTCTCCTTTGTTGTGGCACAAGTTTCGGCCACCCTAGAAGCAGGAAATGCGGCCCGAACGGGGGTGGGGAGAACAGGGGCTAGGTATTATGGAACACGCCACCACCTGGCCATTTACGGATGGGCGGAGGTCGCCCGAAGATGGCTCATTCTTTTCGAAGTTGCGTTTCCTGCATGAACTCGACCGCCCCCTTTGCCCATAATCGCGATCACCCACGCAACTCCAGCTTCCATCCCGCCCGCCATCGACCCACACGTATGTGGAGCGGGCGTGACCCCTGGTGTCCAGGTGGAGCACCCGTAGCGCGGTCCGAAGGCATGAGCGCGAGGGGCGGCGAAGCCGGTAACCCGCCGGGCTTGTAAGGCTATTGACACCGTTCGGTCACCTCCCTGCCGGGTCCGGGGGCACCAGGTGCCCCCGGGAGGGAATGACCAGACCGGCCTCGGGCAGGAGGTGCATGCGCGGCAGACCGCCGGGCAGGGCGTGCGTGGCACGTCGTCGATGAGCGCATCGCGCCGAAGGAGAAACGGCCTATGACACAGGGCGAAACAGCCACCAGGAACCCGGACAAGGGCTACGTAGCGCTACTTGGCTGGAGTCTCAACGCGGTGGAAGCCCTGGACCGATTCGATCGGAGATACGTCGTCGTGGCCCCGGAGTGGGCCGAGGAGTACTGCGTCGAGCACGACATCCCCTACGTACCGTGGAATTTCGAGCGGCTCAACGACCGCTCCATGGAGATCGCCGAGACCCTTCAGAACGAGGGCGTCGACGTCGCGATCCCGCTGTATGAGGAGACCGTCGAATGGGCGGGGGCGATCAATTCCGTCCTCCTGGGCAATCCGAGGCTGTACGGACAGGCCATGCTGCTGCGCGACAAGGCGCTGATGAAGCGCCGCGCGCAACTCGGCGGCATCCGCGTCGGGATCTTCGAGGAGGCCCACGACCGGGACGACGTGATCCGCTTCCTCAAGCGCGTCAACCAGACGCTGCTCAAGCTGGACGGGGACCCGAACGACCCGATCCACCTCAAGGCGTTCGACAAGGCCGGCTGCCTCGGGCACCGCGTCATCCGCACCCCGGACGAGGTCGACACGATTCCGGACGAGGAGTTCCCCGTCCTCATGGAATCCCACCTCGACGGCTGGGAGTTCGCGGTCGAGGCGTGGGTGCACAACGGGAAAATCAAGTTCCTCAACATCTCCGAGTACGTCACGCTCGGCTATTCGGTGTTCGTGCCCGCGACCCCGGAACTGGAGAAGTACCGCCCGCAGATCACGGCGCAGATCGAGAAGCTCATCAAGACGTTCGACATCGAGTTCGGCTTCGTGCACCCGGAGTACTTCGTCACCAGCGACGGCGAGATGCACTTCGGCGAAGTCGCCTACCGGCCGCCGGGCTTCAAGGTGTTCGAGTTGCTGGAACGGGCATACGGGTTCAACGCCTACCATGCGCTGGTGCTGGCGTTCGACCCGAAGACGACCGAGGAGGAGATCGACGCCTTCTTCCCGCGCGAGGTCGTCGACGCGTCCGGCGTCGCCGGCTGCTTCGGTGTCTACCCGCGCCGCCGCGTCGTCAGCGAGCTGGAGATCCCGGAGGAGACCGAGGACGACGACTACTACGAGTCGCACGACCTCTCGACACCGCTCGAGGAGACCGTCACCAAGAGGACCGCGTTCGGCACCCATTGGGGCCTGGTGTACTTCTTCGGTGACGACCCGTACCGAATGCGCGAATTGTTGAAAAAGCAGGAAGAGCTCGACTTCTACGTCTGAGAACTCACGTCTGAGAACTCATGGACGCAGGAGGCCAACCCGAGGGAATCCCTTTGAAACCGACCGTCGACGTCAACGGTGAGGCCACGACGCTGGACAAGCGCGTGACCGCACTCGACGACGCCATCCAGGCCATGGCCGAAACCCGTGACTTCGGCAAGCACACGAAGCTGCGGCGGCTCCTGGAAGCCCTGCGGCGGGTGCTCACGCAGCCGGGTGGCGCCGCGGCCGTCCAGGCCAGGGCGCAGGCCCTCGAGGAGGCCGGGCTCTTCCAGGGGACGGACTGGGCGTCACCGGAGATCCTCATCCCGTCGCTGGTCAGCGCAGGTCTGCTCAGCGGGGACACGGACACCGTGGTGATCGAGGCGACCAGCGAGCTGCGGATGCTCGCCGTCGCCCGCGGTGACTTCGCGCACCCGACGCTGCCCGCCGATGACGCCCGGCAGTTCCTCTCCCAGGTCCTGGCGGCCAACCTGGAGCTGCTGTTCAGCGCGCCCAGCGAGGCGGAACGCGCCCAACAGGGCCGGACCGCACAGCTCATCCGGGACCTGTTCCGGCACCTCGCCGACGAGATCGGTTACGACAGCGTCCTGGACAACCTGGTCGACGAGATCTGGCGGATCCTGCGCCAGCGTCCGATCCAGGTCGAGGCGGTGCAGGCGCTGATCACCCGGATCGCGGTCTACCGCAATGACCCGGACGTCGCTCTCGGCGTGTCCTCGGGGCAGGGCATCGACCGGCTCATCACGAGCCTGTTCGGGACCACCGAGGCGTGCCGGGACGACCCGGGCATGGAGGTCTTCCGCTCCCGCCTCGAGGCGATGGACGCCGGCGGCCTGCAGTACGAGGCGGCGGGGTTCGCGCGGGCGATGCACGACACCGGCCTGGTGTCGCAGTACCACGCGGAGCTGCTCCGGTTCCTGCTTCAGGAGAGCGACTACCTCGTCGGTGAGGCGCTCGGCCTCTCCGACACCGGCCGCAACTGCCTGTTGCGCTACAGCCAGTTGGTGCACCGGCTGGTCGAGGTGGCCGTGCACCCGCAGACCGCGCAGTGCATCTACGGTCTCGCGCTGCTGCTCGACCGCGGCATCCTCTACGAGCCGCCGATCGTGCCCGCACTGTGGCGCCAGCTGTCACTCGAACTCGCCCCGGCCGCGCGGGAGCGGCTGACCGCGGTCTTCGGCGAGGGCGACGAGGAAGTGGGGCCGCGGGAGCGACTCGTCGCGGGGGTGCTCTCGATGCTGGGCCAGCCGCTCGGCGTCGGCCAGGGCGACAACCCCACCTGCCAGTCGGCCCGCGCGCTGTCGATGTGGTCGTACAACGACCCGGACTACCTGCTGCAAATGGTGGTCTGGGCCGCCCGCGACGACGAGGTGCTCATGCACTTCGAAGGACAGCCGATCTCGTCGAAGGACAGCGGGGCCGGAGTGGCGACCACGCTGCCGATGGACCTGGACCCCGTATCGCTGGTCGTGGTGCCCCACTTGGACCGGATCTACGCCGAGATGGGGAGGCGCTGCGTCGACCGGCCCGGGGATCCGCACCGGTGGGTCAACCCCGAGTTCCACGGCTGGTGGACGCCTCGCGGGTTCCACATCAACGTAGATGTCGCGACCGGGAACCTGGTCGACCTCGACGAGTTCCTGCGGGCGTTTCACGCCGGCTACCACCCGTTCTACAACGGGGAGCAGCCGCTGATCCATCCGCAGCCGGCCGGTGTCGCCGTCACCGACAGCGCTGCCCGCTACGTCGGCTGGCACGCGATCACGATCCTGCGGGTCGCGCCGGACCCGCAGGACGTCATGCGGGTGTACTTCTTCAACCCGAACAACGACAGCGGCCAGGACTGGGGCGACGGCGTCGTCGTCTCCACCGCGGGCAACGGCGAGCGGTTCGGCGAGGCCTCACTGCCGTTCGACCAGTTCGCCTCACGGCTCTACATCTTCCACGCCGACCCGCTCGAACACGGCGAACCGGAGCGGGTGCCCGCCGAGGACGTCGCGGGGATCATCGGCTACATCGAGCGCAGTTGGGGCGACGACCGGCTGCCGGCGGGGATGTTGCAGGCCCAGGAGGGGCCGCCCAGCTTGTGAGCCCGGTACCCGTTGCGTAGATCGTCGTGTGTCTCCGTCGTACGCGGCGGGGGCAGGTCTTGTGGGGGTCGGTGCGAGGCGGGTGAAGGGTGGGGAGGGCGTGGGTACGCTCGCCGCGTGCCGATTCCGAGCGAGTTGCCCACGGCCCCGGACCCGACCCAGCAACTTCGCTTCTCTTTGCTCGGCCCCCTCCAGGCCTGGCGGGGCGACAACGGTCTCGAGCTCGGGCCGGTACGTGAACAGGCCCTGCTCGTCGCCCTGCTGCTCCGGCCGGGCAGGACCGTCAGCCGGCAGCAGCTGCTCGACGGCGTGTGGGGGACGGAGCCGCCCGGCACGGGCAACAGGGTGATCCCGGTGTACGTGCATCGGTTACGGCGCCGCTTGGACGCCGCTGGTTCTGCTGGTTCGGTGATCGAGACCGTACGTGGCGGGTACCGCTTCGTCCCGGGCAGTACGTCCGTGGACGTGGCGCGGTGGGAGGAGACCGCCGCCGAAGGGCGTGCGGCGCAAGCCTCCGGAGACCTGGGCGCCGCCGTGGACGCGTGGTCGCGCGCGTTGGAGCTGTTCCACGGGGAGCCGCTGTCCGGGATACCGGGGCCCTTCGCCGAAGGGGAGCGGCTGCGGCTGGCGGAGCAGCGGCTCTTGGCCGTGCAGGAGAAGGCCGACTGCCAGCTCCGTTCCGGGCGGCACACCGACGCCCTGGCCGAACTGTTCTCCCTGACGACGGCCCACCCCTACAACGAGGCGCTGGCCACCCTGCTCATGCGCGCCCTGCACGCCGCCAACCGGCAGGCCGACGCGCTGGACGTGTACGCGACCGTGCGCCGCCGCCTGGTCGACGAGCAGGGCGTGGAGCCGGGCGCCGAACTTCGACAGGTGCACGCGGCGGTGCTCCGTGGCGAGGAGGCCGGAGTCGCGGTGGCGGCAGCGGTACGGGGACGGTCGACCGTGTCTCCGCGGCGTCCCGACGACTCCCCCCGCAAGCACCGCGCGCGCTATGAACTGCCCGTCGACACCAGCAACTTCACCGGCCGTGAGCGCCAGCATCAGCTGCTCGTCGCGCCCGCCGACGACCGGGAGATCACCGTCCGGGCGGTCGACGGCATGGCAGGCGTCGGGAAGACCTCCCTGGTCGTACGCGCGGCACGGGCCCTGCGCCACCGGTACCCCGACGGCTGCCTCTTCGTAGAGCTGCACGGACACCGCGAGGACCGCGCGACGGTGGGGCGGCAACGCGTTCTGCGCCGATTATTACGAGCCGTGGGGGCCGGCGAGGGGCAGGACTCCGAGGACCTGGACGAGCTGGCCGCGTCATGGCGGGCGGCCACGGCCTCCCTCCAGCTGCTCCTCGTACTCGACGACGCCGCCCGCGCCGAACAGGTGCGCCCGCTGCTTCCCGCGGGGACCGGCTCCCTGGTGCTGGTGACGAGCCGTCGGCGGCTCACCGGCCTCGACGTGGACCGCAGGGTCTCGCTGTCCCCTCTCGGCATCGACGAGGCGACCGACCTGCTGACCCGCATCGTGGGCCGCGAGGACGGGACGGAGAAGGAGGCGGGGGATGGCACCAGCGTCGGCCGCGAGCGCGTCGCTGTACGGGAGTTGGCCACCTTGTGCGGGCGGCTTCCGCTCGCGTTGCGGATCGTCGGGGCGCGGATCCAGGACCGTCCGCCCTGGGCGGTGGAGGCGCTGGCGGCCCGGTTGACCGACGACGAGCGGCGCCTCGACGAACTCGCGGTCGAGGACCGCAGCGTAGAAGCCGCGTTCGGAGTCTCCTACGCGCAGCTTCCGGACTCCGAGCAGCGCGCCTTCCGCGTCCTTGGCCTCTCGCCCACCGTGCGTCTCGACCGGCTGACGCTGGCCGCCCTTCTCGACCGGCCGCCGCCCGACGCCGAGCGCGCCCTGGAGAACCTGGCCGACGCGAGCCTGGCGCAGCGGGTGACCGTCGACCGCTATCGCCTGCACGACCTGGTGGCCGTCTACGCCCGCCGCGTCGCCGCCGGATCGCCCGCCGAGGCCTCGGCGGCGCGGGAGCGGGTGTTCCGGCTGTACGTCGCCGCCGCCCGCTGCGCCAGCGACTGGGGAACCTCGTCCACCCCGACGGGCCCCCAGGGCACCGGCCCCTTCACGGGCTGGGAAGAGGCCACGGCCTGGCTGGACGAGGCGGGCGGCGAACTGGTCGACGTCGTCGCTCAGGCGGTGGCCGCCGGTCGGGTGGACGAGGCCTGCTGGATCGCCGAGGGCCTGGTCGACTACCTCACCAGGCAGGGCCGGTTCCACGAGTGCCGCACCGCGCTGGAGATGCTGCTCCCGCTGCTCGAACAGGCCACCGACCGGCGGATGGACAGCGCGCTGCGCATCGGCTTCGGCATTACGTACGGTGTCCAGGGCCGATACGGCGAGGCCCGTGCCTGGTTCACCGAAGCGCTGGACATCAGCCGCCGCGCCGACGACCACCATGAACAGGCCCGCGCCTACGCCGGCCTCGGGACCTTCGCCAATCTGGAGGGCCGGATCGCCGAGTCCATGGAACACTTCGCCGAAGTCCTGCGCCTGGCGGGCGAGTTGACGCACGACGACTGGCTGACCGGCTCGATCATGACGCGGGCCGGCGACATGCACCACCAACTCGGCGAGCACGACAAGGCGTACGACCGCTATCTGAAGGCGATCGCCCTGGCCGAGAAGGCGGGCAGCCCCCGACTCCTCGGCAAGACCCTGCTCCGCCTCGGCGGTCTCCAACTCGACCTCGGGCGGCCCGCCGAGGCCGTCGGCTCCCTCGGGAAGGCGGAGAGCCTGGCCCGGCGTCTCGGCGATGTTCCCCTGTACGCCGCCGCCCTCGACAGGCTGTCCACGGCCGAGGCGGACCTGGGCAACCCGGCGGCGGCCGCCGATCTCCGGCGCCGGGCACGCACCGTCCTGGACGAGGCGACCGACACCGCCCCGGAGATCGCGTTACGCCACCGGCTGCTCTGGCACGAGGCCGTGGCGGACGGCCTGTCCGGGTCCCGCGACTTCTTCGAACGCGGCACCGCCCTCCCCGACACCGAGTCCAACCGGGCGCGGATCTCCCGCGTCCTGGACGACCTCGGCGACCGCGGCGACCTCGCCGACCGAAGACCGGGAACGGGACGGGTAGGCGGAGAAGGACAGGGACGGGGCGGGAATGGTCCGGCCGGGCGGTAACCGGCCGGACCACCTCCCCCGTCCTGCTCCCCCGTAGCGGCCCGGCAGTCCTACACCGGGTCGCCGTTCTGGTTGAGCCACTGGACGCCGTCCTGGCCCGTCTGGTTGAGGCTCTTGGGGATGGCGACCGCCGGGTACTTGTCGTGCAAGGTGAAGTACCCGGGCGCGTTGGTGACGGACCTCAAGTCGCACACCGGGTCCCCGACGATGCAGAACCGCTTGACCGGGACCCCGTCGAAGTTCACCGGCCCCGCACCGGGCGCGGTGGCGATGCCGGGGATGCCGAGCCCCTTGGGCACCTTGGCCCCGAAACCGGTGTCGGGCTGCATCGGGTCGGCGTAGAGCATGCCGTCGACCTGCGACTTCGGAATACCCGTGTCGCCCTTCGCGATCTGCTGGAGCACCACGTCCGCCGCCTGGGCGCCCTGCGAGTAGCCGGTGATCGTGAGCTGGGCGTCGGGGTGCGCGTTGTGGGTGTCCTGCGCGGCCTTCAGCCCTCTCTCGATGCCCAGTTGCACGCTGGCGTCGTAGGTGGGCGAGGTGAGTGCCTCGGGGTTGACCTTCCCGGAAGGCTCGATGAGCGAGCCGGAGGGGCCGATGATCGGGCCGGCGGAGGCCGGGTAGCACACCTTGATCGCGGAGGCGCCGAGGCCGAACGCGTTGTTCGCGGCGTCGTACGAGGAGTTGGTGTTGGGGCAGCCGTCCTTGTTCTCCGTGGGGCCGGTGCCGCCGATCTCGATGTAGTAGTGCTCCGCTCCGTCCGCGTGCGCGGCCGGCGCGAACGCGACGGCGCTACCCGCGGTCAGCACCGCCGCCACGGCAACGGCGCGAACCGCCCCCGCCGCCCTGCTCTTCCTCGACATGCGCTTTGTCGACATGTGCGATCCCCCTTACGTCGTGAACGTGCCGGTCAACCAACACACTTGACGCTAGGCACCGGTGATCACATCCCGTTGACATGTGGATGACAGCGCAGGTGGCACGGGGGCAGGGCGCCTATTCGGAGGCGTGATCGGAGCCGTGGTCGGAGCCTTGGTCGGAGTCGCTGCCGGAGCTGTCGCCGGGCGACTTCTTCTTGCGGCCCAGGACGATCGACGCCCCGCCGACCAGGACCAGCAGCACCGCGATGCCCGCGATGATCGGCGTCGCGTTCGAACTGCCCGTCTCGGCCAGGTCCGTGTCGCTGCCGGAGCCCGTACCACCGACGGAGGCGGGGCTCGGCTGTGTCGTCGCCTGCGTCCGCAGACCACCGCCCGCCGTGGAACCCACAGCCGAGGTCGTCGCGCAGTCGAGCACGCCCCGTATTCGCTTCTCGAAGCCGTGCGGCCCCTTGATCGTGAAGTCGTACGCCTGGTCCTCCTGCAGCGGTATCGTCACCGTCCGCGTCTTCCCGGCCGGGATCGTGTACCGGGTGCCCATGAGCGTGAACGTGTACGGCGCGTCCCCGCTGTTGGCGGCCGTGATGTCGACGCCGCCCTTCTCACAGTTCTCCCGCGCGGACAACGCGGGCACGGCGCCCGCGCTCGCCCAGGTCGCCGTCGCGGTCGCGGAGACCGTGGACTCGCTGGAGCCCGCGAGGATCTGCGTCTGGCTTCTGGTGTCGGAGGCGAAGGCCCGGCCGACCGGAACCGTCGTCGACGCCTGAACGGTCAGCTCCGCCGACCCCGCCTTTGCCCCCTTGGGTACGTCGAAGTAGAGCCGGCTGCCGTCCTTCGCGGTGGTGACGGGCTTGCCCTTCTCGTCGACGAGCCGCACCCCGCTCGCGGCGGCCTCGGCGGGCGGCAGCACGGTGACGCTGTCGGCGTTCGTGTGCACGGTGACCGGGCCGACCCTGTCCCCGCCTTCCGCATCCGCGTCCGGGTCCCCCTGGCCATCCGCATCCGCACCCGTATCCGTATCCACACGATCGGCGGATGACTCGTCGCTCTGCCGCACGGAGACGGCCTGCGGGGTCAGGGTCAGCGAGGCCCGCGGCTCCGCGAGGTCACGCGCGCTGCGCTGCAGATAGTCGGCGAGCTTCTCCGCGGCGGGGCTGACCGCGTCCACATCGGCCTTGTCGGAGTAGCGCCAGATCGCGACCTGGGTTCCGGCCGCGGCCTCCTGCTCGGTGAGGCTCCCCGCGTGCGCCTTGCGGGCGAGCGCGGCGAGATCGTTGACCTGCGGGTACGAGTTCTGCAGGATCCAGCGGATGCGTCCCGCGTTCGCGTTGTCGTGCAGCGACGTGCCGGCCCATGCGGTCTCTTGGTACTTGGCGTCCGGCTGCGTCGGGTTGTGGACGTCGACGCAGTACGTCTGGAGCGACCCGCCGTCATCGACGGCCATCCGGAACAGGCCCGCCGACACCTTCTCGTCCTTCCCGGCCTCGTGGATCACGGCCGCGTCGTACGTCTCCAGGCCGGTCAGAGTGGCGCTCGCACCTCTCTGCTCCGTGGCGCCGTCGTCGGCTTGCGCGACGCCCGCGCCGGATATCGCCCCTGTCGCCATGAGTCCCGACATCAGGGCCGCCGCGGCGAGACGGGCTGCGCCTCGTCCACGCCGAACGGTCCGTGAGCACACAGAAAACACGAAATTCCCCTTCAGGCGGGACGGATGGTCACATGGGGGGTGGTGTCCCGCCGGCAGAATCAACGCCAACCACAGTGATTCGGCTGGCCCTTGCTCCCCTGACCCGTCGCTGCACCTGATGCGCAGAGGTCCCGACGAGCCCAGGAGTCACGCTCGGCATCCTAGGGAAATGATCTTCGGGGATCCCCGAAGCCGCCTTCCGGCAACCGATCCGAATCGCAATCGTTATCGCCAACACCGTTTCCGAGCTGGGCATATCGACAAATCGCCCCGCGTGCGGGAGCCGACGGCCAGCGACTCGACCACGGTTACGCCACCGGTTACGCCACCGGTCACCCAACCGGCTGCGGCTCGGCCACTTCGGGCACGGCCGAGGCGAGCTCGGCCGGTTCCCGCTCCGGCTCCGGCTCCGGCCCCGGCCCCGCCAAGTCGGGCTCAGCCTCGGCCGGCTGCCGTCCCGCCGCCTTGCCGGGGTCGACGTCAGGCCACGCGCCCACCCCGCCCGGCCTGACGCCATCCGCCCTCGCGCCATCCGGCTTCGCCGCGCCCGGCTTGGCCGCGCCCGGCTTCGTAACGTCCCATGGAGAATCGCCCTGCGGAGAAGCGCCCCACGGAGAATCGGCCCGCGAGGAATCACCCCGCGCCGCGCCCTCCGCACGGAGCTGTTGCACCCGCCGGAACGCGGAGGTCCCGCGCGACAGGTCGTGCCCGATCGCGACCGCCTCGATGTCCGCCGACGTCCAGTGCTGCCCGCCCCGCTCCTCGTCCCGCACCTTCAACTTGCCCTGCACCATGACCGGTTCACCGAGCGCCAGGGAGCTCTGCACATTCGTCCCCAGCGCGCGCCAGGCCCAGACCGTGAAGAAATTGGTGTGCCCGTCCACCCACACGTTCTGCACCCGGTCGAAGCGGCGCGTGTGCGCCGCGAGCCGGAACCGGGCGACCGGCCCCGTCGGCAACTCCCGGAACACCGGTGTCGTCGCCACGTTCCCCACCACGGTCACCATCGTCTCGCTGCTCATCCGGAACCCCTCCCGTGCCCCCCGCCCGGCCCCATCGGCCAGGACGTCCGTGCGCGGCCCGAGCCCTTCCCGAGCCGCGATCACAGATTGCCCCCGCGCCGCGATCCCCGCCGACGCCTGTGTCCTACCCGCGGGTTGTGGAAATCCCGGTCACTCCCCCGGCCACCCGTACGTACTGCTCCCGCACCTCCCGGTACCGCAGCAGCTCCGCCGCGACGGGATCCAGCACCCGCGCCCTGCCACAGGCCGCCGCCGCGTCCCTGAGCCGTCGCTCGGCCTCCTGCCCGTACCGGCGCGCCGGCCCCTTCGCCGCCATACGGCAGGACCACTCCACGCACGGCCCGCCCACGAGCCCCGCCAGCACCAGCAACAGGGGCACGCCCAGATTCGTGGAGAAGACCCCGACGACCTGCCCCAACAGCCACAGCACACCCAGAACTTGCAGCAGCGTCATGGCTACCTGCGCGAACACCGCGACCGGCCACCAGCCGGGCCGCGGCGGCCGCCCGGCCCCAAGCTCCGGCTTCGCATACCCGGACGCAGCACCGCACACGACACCTGACACGGCACCAGACACAACACCAGGCACGCCATCGGACACACCCTCGGACGCCAGCTCGTCGAGCGCCTCGGGCAGCCCCTCGCCGCCCCGCGTCGCGGCCTCCCGCACGGCCTGTCCCCATGCGGCGGGCAGCCCGTTCGCAGCGGCGTCGCCGACCACCCGCACCGCGTGCTCGACGCGCTGCCTGGCCGTGACCTCGTCGTCGGCGGGGACCACGGGGACCGTGCCGGTCGAGCCGACCGCGCGCCGGTCCTCGTACCAGCGCCAGAGCCTGAGCCACGGGGTTCCGCAGGCCCGGTTGGCGCCCCGGCTCCACTCCCGCCCGGCCGCCTGACCCGCGGCGGCGGCGCCGACGGCCTCGGCGAGCCGGTCCGCGAACTCCTCTCGGGCCTCCTCACTCAGCCCGCTGTGCCGCCCTGTCGCGTACATCTGCTTCAGATGGTCGGCGGCGGCATCGACGTCGGCACCGATCCGGCGCGTGGCGGCCCGGCGTTCGGTGGTGACCTGATCGAGGCAGTCGCGCAGGTCGTCCACGCCCTCACCGGTGAGGGCGGAGATCGGGAGCACCGTGGCACCTGGCTCACCGTGCTCGCCGAGCGCGATGCCGTCCTCGTCGAGCAGCCGGCGCAGATCGTCCAGGACCTGCTCGACGGCGTCACCGGGCAGCCGGTCCACCTGGTTGAGCACAACGAACATCACCTCCGCGTGCCCCGCCATGGGCCGCAGATAGCGCTCGTGGAGCATCGCGTCGGCGTACTTCTCGGGGTCGACGACCCACACCACGGCATCCACGAGGCCGAGCACCCGGTCGACCTGGTCGCGGTGTTCGAGCGCGGCGGAGTCGTGATCGGGCAGGTCGATGAGGACCAGCCCGTCCAGCGCCGCCTCTCCCTGCGAGCCGTTCTGCCCCTGCTGCCCTTGCTGCCCTTGCTGCCCTTGCTGCGCGGGACGCCGCCGCGCCCGCCCGGGGATCCCGAGCCGGTCGAGCAGCCCGGCGGCCCCGTCCGTCCAACTGCACGCGATCGGCGCCGAAGTGGTGGGCCTACGTAGACCGGTCTCCGAAAGCGGCACGCCCGCGAGGGCGTTGAACAGCGTCGACTTGCCGCTCCCTGTGGCCCCCGCGATGGCGACGACGGTGTGCCGGGACGACAGCCTCCGCCGGGCCGCGGCCTCGTCGAGCACCTGCCCGGCCTCGGCGAGGGCCGCCCCGTTGAGCCGGGTGCGCGAGAGCCCGACGAGCTCCCGCAGCGCGTCGAGCCGCTGCTTCAACTGCCCGTCGTACGTCCCCGATCCGGCCGGCACCGCCACCTCGCCGCCCTGCTTGGCGACGCGCCGCGCGATGAGACCGTCATCCCAGGGGCTGGACTCCGTACGCCCTTCGGGAACCCCCGTACCCCCGGCAGCTACGGCATCGCCCTCTGCCCCTGCCCCTGACGTGTCCCCAAGGTTGTCCGCGAGATCCGTCAGATCGGAGTCGTCGACGGAACAGTCGTGATCGACAGAGCTGACGGAATCGACGGGATCGCCAGGACCCCTGAAGTCGGGATCGGAATCGGAACCGGGGTCGGAATCGGAATCGGGATCGGAATCGGTCTGATCCGTGACGGCGGTCAGCGCCCTCACCTCTCCTTCTGCAGCAGCGAAAGGGCCGCGATCAACTCGGCCTGGGATTCGGGGGTGATGTCGAGCGCGTCGAGCGGCGCGAGCCGACGCTCGCGTTCCGCGCCGAGCACGGTGTCCAGGTACTCGCTCAGGAGCTGCCCGCCGCGATCACGCAGCCGCAGGGCGCCCTGGGCACCGATCCGCTCGGCGAGGTTCTCGCCCGCGGCCTTGCCCCGACGGCCGCCGAGCAGCCCGGTGGCGACGAGCGCCGCGACGGCCTCGGCGTCGGGCGGCGAGCCGTCCATGGTCTGGGCGGCGGCCCGTACCTCGTCCTCGGCGTACTCCTCGAGCACTCGCCGCCAACGTCGTACGACAAGGCCGATCCGCTGTTCGGCGGTCTCGGACTCGGAATCCCGCCTACGTAGTTCGGGGGCGCGCGCGCCGGGTTCACGGCGCCAGGCCTCGTCGACCCGCTCGTCGGCCGCGGTCACCGCACACGCCAACAGGGAGCCGAGATTCTCCACCAGAGCACCGAGCAGCTCACCGGCCGCGCAGTCCGCCGGGTAACTGCGCCAGTGCTTCCGGGCGTTCCCCGAAAGCACACCGCCCTCCTGCAAACGCTCGAGTACGCGTGCGTGCTCGTTCTCGTACGCGTCCTCGACGGCGGAGGTGAGCCGGATCATGGCGGAGTGCTGGGCGGCGACGGCCGCGGCCAGTTCGGGCATCCGGGCGCGCAGCGAGTCGAGCGTGCCGCGGGCGGTCCGGGCCACGGCGCGGGCCCGCGCCTCCGGGTCCTGGGCCCGGTGGGTCAGCCAGGCACGGAGCGGGGCGACGGCGGTCGCGGGCAGCAGCCCGCCGTTCCCCGTCGACTCGGGCAGCTCCGGCACGGTGAACCGGGGCACCTCGCCGAGCCCGGCCTTGGCGAGCAGCGCGCCGTACTGCCGGGAGACCTCGGAGACGACCTGGTGGGGCACCCGGTCGAGCACGGTGACGAGCGACGCGTCGTACTCCTTGGCGGTACGCAGCAGCCGCCACGGCACGGCGTCGGCGTACCGGGAGGCGGTGGTGACCATGACCCATACGTCGGCGGCGCTGATCAGCCGTGCGGCGAGTACCCGGTTCTCGGCGACGAGCGAGTCGATGTCGGGGGCATCGAGCAACGCCAGCCCGCGCGGCAGCACCCCCGAGGTCTCCACGCGCAGCACCCGCTCCTCCACGTCGGGAACAGGCTCGAGGTCATCCTCTTCCTCGCCCTCCCCCTCCAGCCCGCCATCGGCCTGTTTGGGCATCCACACGCGCGTGAGGTCGGGCAGCACCCGCACCCCGGAGAACCAGTGGTGGTCATCCGGATGGCACACAAGCACGGGAGTACGTGTGGTCGGCCGCAGTACCCCGGCCTCGCTCACGACACGCCCCACGAGCGAGTTCACGAGTGTCGACTTCCCGGCGCCCGTGGAGCCGCCCACGACGGCGAGCAGTGGCGCTTCGGGAGCCCGCAGGCGGGGCACCACATAGTCGTCGAGTTGTGCGAGCAGCTCGCCGCGGTTGGCACGCGCGCGTGGCGCCCCCGCGAGCGGGAGCGGAAAGCGCGCGGCGGCGACACGGTCGCGCAGCGCGGTAAGTGCGTCGAGCAGCTGAGGCCGAACGTCCAAGGTCACCACACGTGAAGAATGCCCAATTTTGGCCGCTTTATGAAGCATATGACCACGCCTGCGCGCCGATAAGTTACGCGATAGGGCACAGGAAGCACACAGCGGGACGGAAGGGGCGACTGGGGACGCAGGCATAACGAGTGCACAACACCCGAGGCGTATGAAGCCAAAAGCGCTGCAGGATTCGTACCCACCTGCGATTATCGGGACCGCTTCACTGAACCTCCACATCGTGCCGCGGAGGCGAAGCAGCAAGGACAGGGACCCGGGAGCCCTATCCTTGTCCCGGCAAGGTCACGGATCACCCCACATCCCCGACCAAGCCACCGGCCACACACCGGCCCCCGTAGCTCAGTGGATAGAGCAGGCGCCTTCTAAGCGCTTGGCCGCAGGTTCGAGTCCTGCCGGGGGCGCTCAAGACCTCGCCGGTCGATGGGTTCGTCGCCGGGTGACGGCATGACCATGTGGCGGGCCCACCCACCCTGATCGGCAGCGAGCGCGGCCGGAATCGTGACACCGGCTCGGCGCCCGCGCCCGGACGGGGCTCGCGCCGCGTCATCCGGTCCCGCCCCGGGGTAACCGCGCCGGGCCCAAGAGGGCGATTCATGCGTCCATGTCGCCGCCGACGACGCCACCTGCCCCGGGCCCCGGGTCCTGGGTCGAAATCGCCTTCGGCTACGGCGACTTGGTGTACCTGCGTGAGACCTCCGCGCCTGGCACCGTCGTCACCACCACGCAGGAGAAGTGGAACGCCTTCACGCTCGGCGTGCGGGCCGGAGAGTTCGACCACTTCGTCGAAGGTGCATAGCGGCCGATGTCGGGGCTGTGCGACTCCCCCTGGACCCAGGCACTCGTTGAGCGCCTCTGCCGTCGGGCCGTGAGCCGCAAGCCGCAAGCCGCGAGCCGGTTATTCCGTGGTTTCGCAGAGTGTGCGTCCGTAGTGTCGGTCGGGCCAACTACGAGCGGGGGTGGAGTGGATGAAGCTGGCTGAGGCGCTGGCAGAGCGTGCGGATGCGACGCGGCGGGTCGAGCAGTTGCGGTCGCGTGTCGTCGACAGTGCGCGTTATCAGGAAGGCGAGACGCCCGCGGAGGACGCGCCGCGGCTGCTGGCCGAGGTCGGCGAGGTGCTGGACCGTCTGGAGCTGCTGATCCGGCGGATCAACCGCACCAATGCCGCAGTGCGGGTCGGTGAGGACGGCACCCTCACCGACGCGCTCGCACGCCGGGACGTGCTCCGGCTGCGTCATTCAGTGATCACTGCGGCGGCGGACGCAGCCGCCGGTTCGGGTACGCGGGGTTACGGTCGGCAGCTGCGTTCCGAGCTGGTGATGCTGTCCGCGCTGTCGGTCGGCGAACTGCGTGCGCAGGCCGATGTTCTCGCGCGCGAGATCCGTGAGATCGACGTGCGTATTCAGCGCGCGAACTGGGAGGTTGATCTGCTGGAGCTGGGATAGGCCAGTCCATGGAGGTCATGTCGATGTGGAGCAGGTAGCCGTGTCGGAGGCGTGCACACACCGAGGGGCGGCGGATTCCCGGCCCACTCCTGGCGCGTGAAGAGCAACGCGGGGGTTCGATTCCCCACGAAACAGTGCAGCTCAGCACCGCGTACAGGTGACAGTGCACCGCGCACAGCACATCACCACGTGCAGATCCGAGACGGTGAGGGTGGGCTCGGGGCTCTCCACATCACAACGCATCACCGCAGGCTCGTGAGAGCGCGCGTCGGCCGCGCCTCCACACGTCGGCCGTTGGACTGTGACCCAGGACTGTGACTCAGGACTACGACGTATTCGTAGTTCCGCGTCACAGTTCCCAGTGGGCGCCGCCGCCTCGGAGCCGGGCCCTTTCGTCACTGTTCCGCAACAGCCATGAACCGCCTGGCTGGGTGCCCCGTAGACCCCGGTGTGCGCGGATCTAGGACCGCGGGCGAATCGAGACGAGAGAAGGAACCGAGATGGCCGGCGGCAACATCAAGATCAGCCCCGACGAGATGCGCGAAGCGTCCACCTGGCTGCAGAACCAGAAGGAACTCATGCAGCAGAGCCTGCACGAGGCCAACACCAAGATGGACGAGATGGTCGAGGCGGCCTACGCGACGCCCGGCTCGGAGAGCAAGTTCCGCCCGTACTGGGAGGAGTACAAGAACGGCACCGAGAAGGCCATCGAGGGTCTGCAGGGTGTCAGCGAGTTCATCCAGCAGGTCGCCGACGCGTTCGTCGACACCGACGACCAGACCGCCGGCTCCATCGGCTGAAGCACCCCGCATCGCCCGGCCCCGCCCTCCCTGTGAGGGCGGGGCCGGGCGGCTGGCACAGGAAGAGGAGAGGACAGGAGACGCCGATGGGGCGCATCAGTGTTCCCGTGCAGGATCTGAAGGACACCGTCAAGGAGCTCCAGAACATCGGGGACCTGATCGGGAACTCCGCGACGCTCTACCACGCCGCCGGTGGCTCGGGGGACTTCAAGAGCGTGGCCGGCGACAGCAAGCTCGCGGACGCCCTCGACGAGTTCGACAAGGCGTGGGTGGCGGGTCACGAGCGCGTTCACGACAACGTGAAGAAGTTCTCCGACAACACGGACACCATCGCCGAGAACTTCACGCAGACGGACGACGAGACGGTCAAGTCGCTCGACGAAGACAAGCAGGACGCGTGACGAAACGTGACGACACACGTCGCGCGGAAGGGAACAGCGCCATGACGGAACCGACCACGGAGCGGCCGGAGGCGGCCCCGCCCGCGGAGTACAGCCTGAGGTTCCCCGACTCGTGGTGGCAGCTCGACCTCGACCCGAGCACCCGGGACGCGTCGATCCGCCGCCGTATCGAGGCGCAGGTGGAGAAGGCCCCGCAGCTGACCCGCGAGCGGGTGGACGGGCTGATCCGCGATACGCGGCGCATCGCCCGCGAGGCGCATGCGAAGGGCGCGCTGCGGGCGTCGGGGATGATCAGGATCCTGCGCGCGGGCAGCGGGCCGCTGGTGCTCAGCGCCACCACGGTGGTGCTGCGGATCTCCGTTCCGGAGGAGCAGTCGGAGGATCTGGCGGACCTCGTCATGGCGGCCGGCGTGCAGCTCGGCACCGATGCGGAGGGCAGTGGACTGCCGGTCGGCGAGGTGGAGTTGGTGGAACTCCCGCATGCCGGGGCGGCCGGGCGGATCTCCCGTATCGAGGACATCGAGTACCACGGGAAGCGGGTGCCCACCGCGGTACGGCACACCCTCGTCCAGGTGCCCAACACCCACGACTACCTGGTGATCGCCAGCTCCACGCCCAACGTGGATCTGACGGAACAGTTCTACGAGGTCTTCGACGCGATCGCGGAGTCGCTCCGTTTCGGCGACCCGGCCGACACGGCAGACCCGGCCGACACGAGCGCAGCCGACACGACCGACGCAGCACAGGGAAAGTGAGGTCGCGGCCATGGCGCGTCCAGCGGTGTCCGATTGGGAAGACGTTTTCGGGTTTTCGGACGACCCGACCCCCGGCGATGCGGACATGCTCGGAGACCTGGCCCGCCAGTACCGCTCCGTAGCGGACAACGCGGGCGACGCCCTGCCCCTCGTCTCCGGTCTGGAGAACAACCAGACCGGCGAGGGCAAGACGATGGACAAACTCCGGGAGAAGCTGGGCGACCTGGCCAGCCAGGTGCAGAAACTGCACAGTTCCTACGACCAGGCCGCCGGCGCTCTGGATGTTTATGTGCATTCGCTGCGTGATCAGCAGCGCAATGCCGACCAGGCCCTGGAAAAGGGGCGCGAGGCAAAGGAGCGGCTTGAGTCCGCCACCAATGTCGTCAAGGCCGCCGTCGCCGACATCAGCACCCT
>NZ_JBEOVM010000104.1:0-22594 GCF_040295505.1 Streptomyces sp. NPDC002790
GTGGCCGACGCCCGCCGTCCTCGTTGCGCGGCACCGTGGCGCCGCCTTGCCCACCCTGCCGCCCAAGGCGGCAGATTGCCCAAGGCGGCGACGGCCCGCCGTCGCGGGCGGGTGAGCCGGCTACCGGTGGCAGATTACCCAAGGCGGTGGCGGCGCGTCGTCGCGGGCGGGGAGCCGTTCCGGCGGCGGATACCCAAGGCGGTTGTGGCACCCCGCGAGGCCGACGCCCCGGAGGGGGCAGGTGGGTGGGAGATGAGCGGGGGGCACGGCCGCCGCCCGCGGGAAGCCGGACAAAATCGCGCCCCTGGGGCGGCAGCCATCGCGTGCCCCTGCGGCGGGTGGGCAAAAATTAAGCCCCTGCGGCGATTGAGCAGCGGGGTACGGGGCGGAGCCCCGATCTTTTGAGGCCCGTCGGCGCTTGAGGTGCGGAGGGGTGATGACAGGTGTCACCAGGTCACCCCGGGGTAGGCGCGGACGCGTCAAGTGTCCGTGCATACCCAGGAGTCACCGTGCCACTGCCCGCGCCCAACCGCACCACAACCACCGTCGGCCTCGCCACCCTCACCCTCCTCGGCGGGATCGCCCTCGGCGCGGGCGCGGTGAGCGCGAGCCCACCCGCCGAGCCGAAGGTGCAGAACTCGTTCGACTCCCTCGGCGCGGACGTCCGCGCCGCCGACCTGTCCTCGGGCCGCACCGCGCACTACACGGACTCCGGCCCGGCCGACGGCACCCCCGTGCTCTACATCGGCGGCACCGGCACCAGCGCCCGCGCCGTCCACATGACCGACTTCATGCGCACCACCAGAGAGAACCTGGACCTCCGCATGATCACGGTCGAGCGCAACGGGTTCGGCGACACCGACTACGACCCGAAGCTCGGCAAGGCCGACTACGCCAAGGACGCCCTCGAAGTCCTCGACAAGCTCGGCGTGAAGAAGTTCAAGGTGATCGCGATATCCGGCGGCGGCCCGTACGCCGCCGAGATCGCCGCGAAGGCCCCGCAGCGGATCAGCGCCCTGCACCTCGGCGCCGCCCTGCCCCCGTACGGCGAGAAGTCCGCTTCCTGCGATCTGACGGACGACCAGATGGCGGCCGCCGTCAAGGACGAGATCAAGGACCCGCGCAAGTGGTGGGCCTTCCCCGACGACAGCCCGGTCAAGTCCATCCCCGGCTTCGCGGACACCGCGTACGAGGAGGGCGCGCGCACCTACAACCAGCGCGGCCAGCAGGCCGATCCGGCGCCGCAGGTGCACGAGCAGCGGCTTTACTGCGACCGTCCGGGACCCGACCTGTCCAAGCTGAAAGCGCCGGTGTTCCTCTACCACGGCGACAAGGACACGACCGTGCCCGCGAGCACGCTCAAGGCCTGGCGCGACAACCTTCCCGACACGGCGCCCGTGAAGACCCGTACGTACGCCGACTCCGGGCACGACGTCCAGTACCGCCACTGGGACCAGATCCTGGTCGACCTGGCGGGCCGCTCCGACCGCACGGTCGTCTGCCACGGCAAGCGGACGCGCGCGCTGCCGGCGGGCGAGGCGGACGCCCTGGTCACCAAGAAGCGCGCCACGCTGGGCAGTTGCGCCTGGAACAAGTAGGGCCCACCCGTAGCAGCACCCGCTAGTCGGTCGCGGCGGCCGCGAGCCCTCCCAGCAGGAGGGCCGTGAACCGCCGCACCCACTGCGCGTCGGCCGGCTCCGCGCTCACCAGGGTGCGGTGCACGACCGCCCCCGCCGCCACGTCGAAGATGAGATCCGCCATGGCCGCGGCGGCGGCCGGGTCGGGGGCCGACGGGAGTTCGCCGCGGCGCTCGGCCCGCGCCCGGCCCTCCAGTACGAGCCGCTTCTGGCGGTCGACGATCGACGTACGGATCCGGTCCCGCAGCGGGGCGTCGCGGGTCGACTCGGCGACCACGGCCATCAGCGCCGTCTTCGTCTCCGGCCGGCCCAGGATCGCCGCGAACTGCCGCACCACGCCCTCGACATCGGCGGCGAGCGAACCCCGGTCGGGCAGTTCGAGCTCGTCGAAGAGGACCGCGACCGCGTCCACGACGAGCTCGCTCTTGCCCGGCCAGCGGCGGTACAGCGTCGTCTTCGCGACACCCGCGCGCGTGGCCACGTCGCCGAGCGTCAGCTTCGACCAGCCGAGCTCCACGAGCGCTGCCCGGGTCGCCTCGAGAATCGCCTCGTCCGCCGCGGCGGAACGCGGACGCCCTGTCCGAACGTTGGGGGGAGTGGGGGACGGCGTGCGGCTCTGCATGGTCGTCGACCATACCGGCGGGTACGGCCGAAAGATCGCGTGAGGCAGATCACCGGGTGTTCGCCGGATCCCTGTTTCCGTGCTCCGGCCATGGCAGTTACGCTACGAGGCGTAGCGAAAGCTCGATCTCGTACGAGAGTCTCGGATCTGCACCCCGGGGCGGCCCGGACGAGCGGCAACCACAAGGCGCCGGGTGGGGACCCGGTGCCGAAAGCACACCAGGCCGAGTCCGTCCCGTGCCTCCAGATGCGTCTCGCATTCCGGCGGGAAGTGCACGGGGCAGGACCCGGCCCACAACCGTCCGCGGAAGGGGGAGACTGTACGCATGCAGCCACGGAACATGTCCATGAGCGGAGTCGTCGACCTCGCCGCGGTGAAGGCGGCCCAGGAGGCCAAGGCGAAGGCGGAGCAGGCGCGCGCCGAGCAGGCCCGCACGGGCGGGGGCGGCGCCGTGCCGCCTTCGAGCCTGGTCATCGACGTCGGTGAGGCGGACTTCGAGAGCGCCGTACTGCAGCGCTCCGCCGAGGTGCCCGTCGTCATCGACTTCTGGGCCGAGTGGTGCGAGCC
This sequence comes from Streptomyces sp. NPDC002790, assembly GCF_040295505.1. Taxonomy (NCBI): domain Bacteria; kingdom Bacillati; phylum Actinomycetota; class Actinomycetes; order Kitasatosporales; family Streptomycetaceae; genus Streptomyces; species Streptomyces sp. NPDC002790. The sequence continues at coordinate 2,827 of NZ_JBEOVM010000104.1, forward strand.
CTGCAAGCAGCTGAGCCCGCTGCTCGAGCGGCTCGCCGCCGAGTACAGCGGCCGCTTCGTCCTCGCCAAGGTCGACGTCGACGCCAACCAGATGCTGATGCAGCAGTTCGGGGTCCAGGGGATCCCGGCCGTCTTCGCCGTTGTCGCGGGCCAGGCCCTGCCGCTCTTCCAGGGGGCCGCCCCCGAGGAGCAGATCCGCGGCACCCTCGACCAGTTGATCCAGGTCGCCGAGGAGCGCTTCGGGCTCACCGGCATCGCGGTCGACCCGGAAGCGGAGGGCCGGGCCCCGGTCGAGGAGGAGGAGCCCCCTGCGGGCCCCTACGACGCCCTTCTCGAAGCGGCCGTGCAGGCCCTGGACGCCGGCGACTTCGACGGCGCCGTGCAGGCCTACAAGAACGTGCTGTCCGACGACCCGGGCAACTCTGAGGCCAAGCTCGGCCTCGGTCAGGCGCAGCTCCTCCAGCGCGTGCAGGGGCTCGACCCGCAGCAGGTCCGCAAGGACGCCGCGGAGAAGCCCGCCGATGTGCCGGCGCAGATCGCGGCGGCCGACCTGGACCTGGTCGGCGGTCATGTCGAGGACTCCTTCGGGCGGCTCGTCGAGACGGTGGGGCGTACGGCAGGCGAGGACCGCGACGCGGCGCGTGTGCGACTGCTCGAACTGTTCGAGGTCGTGGGCGCCGACGATCCGCGCGTCACGACTGCGCGTACGGCTCTGGCCCGAGTTCTCTTCTGAGTCGTCAGTGACCAGTTGTTAAACGCTGCGGCTTGTGATGCCGGAGTGAAAATTCTGTCTACAGGGGCGCACAGCGGCCGCGTTTTGCCAAAACTTGGCAATCGCGGCCGCTGTTACTTGGAGTAAGTCGGACCCGATCTTCTGTCCGGTTCCATCCCGTATTCAACCCGTATGGCAACTCGCCCGACCGTACCCTGAGTTGTTGTTCGGTGCCGCTCCGTCGGTGTTCGGTTATCCGTCCGTTACCCGTGAGTAACGAACCCCCTTGTGTCTGCGCCGCGAATGCACCACGATCGGGCACGCTCGGTCCTCTCCCCACCGTCCGACAGCCAATCGCGCGGCGGGGTTTTTGGGTCCCCACCGGGTGGTCGACGGCGAACCAACGGGAGCGCCGGCGGTCTTGGACAGGGGGGTCTCAGCCGTTCGGCTGGGCCTGTCCGGCAGGTTGCGCGTGAAGGCTCAGGTGCGACCAGTGGTTGTCGCTCGGGGGTGATCGCCGGTGATCAGGGTGCGGACAAAGACACAGACCAAGCACTCCCGATGCGGGCGCTCTCCTTCCCGAGGACGTAGCACTTCTCCCATCCCTGCCCGGCTGAGCCGCCCCAAGTGGCTGTCAGGGCCGGAGATGTACGTCCGAGAAGGAGGAAAAGTCATGAATTCCATGATTCGTGGCGGAACCAGATGGAAGCGGTTCGCCGTAGTCATGGTGCCGAGCGTCGCGGCTACTGCCGCGATAGGCGTGGCCCTGTCCCAGGGTGCGCTCGCGGCATCGTTCAGTGTGTCGGGTCAGTCGTTCAAGGTGGCGGCGGACTCTCTCGACGGCAAGGGTTTCGTCCAGTACGGAGCCGTCGACTCCGGCAAGACGGGTAACCACCCGGTCGCCGTGGTCGGCATGAAGTCCGCGACGATCAACAACCTCTGCCAGTCGGTGGTTGTCCCCGTCCCGGTCTTCGGCGATGTCTCGATGAAGCTGTCGGCCGGTGCGGACAAGAGCGCCCCGGTCGAGGCCAAGACCCTCTACATCGACGCCGATGACCTGAAGGCCGACGCGACCTTCAAGAACATCGACATCGGTGTGGCGGCGGGTGACGCCAAGAAGGGCCCCGGTATCCACCAGGGCGACAAGGCCGACCCCAACGCGTTCGCCCAGCAGGCCGACTCGGTTCACTTCGAGAACGTCGAGCAGCGTGCGTGGGCCACCACGGCCGGCACCTTCAAGCTCTCCGGCCTCAAGATGAAGGTCCAGAAGGGCAAGCACGAGTGCTACTAGGCCCACAGGGCCCGTGTACGGGCCGGGGTCTTGGCACTTGATGTGCTGAACGGCCGGGCGCGGGGGCACTCGCAGTGACGTGAGGTCGTCCCCGTGCCCGTTTCCGGACAGCCACCATCACCACAGATCAACGCCTTTCCCGAGGAGCTGTACGACATGAGCGCCGAAGCGCACGAAGGACTGGGCTCCAAGCTTGGTCAGATGCGCCAATCGTTCCGAGGGTGGCGCGGTCAGCGCCCGTTCTGGGGCGGCCTGCTGTCAATCCTCGGCGGCCTCCCGATCATGTACTTCCCGTACGCGAACCTCGCGATCGGCAATATGACGATCAAGATGGCGACCACGGCCGGTGCCGGTTCGCTCATCATCGGCATCTTGCTGGTCGTGCTCGGCCTGACGATGTGGTTCCAGCCGCACTCCCGTGTGTTCGCGGGTGTCGCGGCGATTCTTCTCGCCCTGGTCTCCCTCGTGGTTTCGAACTTCGGCGGCTTCGTCATCGGTTTCCTGCTCTCCCTCGTCGGCGGTGGCCTCGGCATCGCCTGGGCGCCGGCCGAGCGGCAGGACGATTCGGCAGGGAAGGGCGGTGACCGCGCCACGTCCTCCCCGGACGAGGCGCCGGTCGTGCCGCCGGTTGCGGGAGCCACCTATCAGGTCGCGGGCGTGAACGACGACGTGTCAGGGACGAGCCCGAACAACGGGACGAACGGGAGGCACCGTGCCGGCTGATGAGGTGCACCACGAGGGCTCCGCGGAGCCCCGTGCGAGAACCGGGCCGCGGCATGCGGCGCGGCGGCATGCGGCACCAAAGAAGCATCTCTTCACCAAGATGCACATGCCCGCGGGCAAGGCGGTGGCGATCGCGGCCATGCCCACGGCCGTGCTCATGGGGCTTGGACTGACGCCGACGCTCGCGTCGGCCAAGGACAACCCGACGAAGTTCTCGGTGGACGACTACAAGGCGTGCGCCGACGCCGTCGATGCCAACAAGGACGATGGGTCCGACGAGGCGAAGGACAAGGCCAAGGAGTCGACGAAGCCGACCCCGACGCCGTCCCCCTCCGCCTCCAAGGACAGCGCCGAGGAGAAGAAGGAGAAGGCGACCCCGACTCCTTCGCCGTCCGCATCCGAGTCCTCCAAGGGCTCAGACGCCTCCGACGACAAGGACGCGGCCACGCCGTCGCCCTCGGCTTCGGAGACCAAGAACCCCCTGGACCCGCTGGGCGTCGGCGACGCCCTGAAGAAGGCGTTCACGCCCGACGACAAGGAGTCGGAGAGCGCGACTCCTTCGCCGTCGGCGTCGGAATCCTCTGGCGGCCTGCTCGGTGACACCACCGACAAGGCGGGCGACACGGTCAAGGACACGACCGGGTCGGTCAAGGACACCACCGACAAGCTCGGCGACACGGTCAAGGACACCACCGACAAGGTCAAGGACACGACCGACAAGGTGGAGGACGCGGCCAAGGACGCGACCAAGAACGTGGGCGACCCGAAGGGCTCCGGCGATGTGCCGGAGAACTGCCCGGTGGCCACGGACGCGTCCGGCGCCGACGAGGACACCCCGGCCCAGCTTCCGGACAAGTCGTGGAAGCTGCAGGCCAGTTCGCTCCTGCTCAAGGGCGCGGACTACAAGGGCCTGGTGGACGTCCGGATGGCCGACGGGTCGACCAAGCGCGTCATGAAGTACATCATCTCCAAGGGCACGGACATCGGTGATCTGCACCAGATCGCCCCGGGCCCGAACGGGAAGTTCTTCCACATCCGGTCGGACAAGGGCTCCACGTCCACCATCCGCGACGGGCAGACGACGATGTACACGGAGGAGCTCTCGGGCAATCTGCTCGGGCTCATTCCGCTGACGTTCAACGCCAAGAACCCGCCGCCGATCAACCTGCCGACCCTGTTCTTCACGAACGTCAAGGTCACGCAGGCCGCACAGTTCGGCGGGACCCTGCACGTGCCCGGTCTGCACACCACGGTCGAGGACAGCTGACCGTAGTCCCAAGGTCCGTCCGGGAGCCGCGTACGACAAAGGGCGCCCCCCTCAAGGGGGCGCCCTTTGTCATGCGCTCAAGGCCGTGCGCGCGGGCGAATGCGGCGGGTCAGTCGCGCTGCTCTCCGCCGAGGTGGTGCACCCGGACCATGTTGGTGGTGCCGGGGACGCCGGGGGGCGAACCGGCCGTCATGACCACGGTGTCGCCGTCGTTGAAGCGGTTGAGCCTCACGAGCTCGGCGTCGACCAGCTCGACCATGCCGTCGGTGTTGTCCACGTGCGGCACGACGTGCGACTCGACGCCCCAGCTCAGCGAGAGCTGGTTGCGGGTCTCCTCGTCCGTGGTGAACGCCAGGATCGGCTGGGCCGCGCGGTAGCGGGAGAGCCGGCGGGCCGTGTCACCGGACTTGGTGAAGGCGACCAGGGCCTTGCCGTCCAGGAAGTCCGCGATCTCGCACGCGGCGCGGGCCACCGAACCACCCTGCGTACGCGGCTTCTTGCCGGGCACGAGCGGCTGCAGGCCCTTGGAGAGCAGTTCCTCCTCGGCCGCGACGACGATCTTCGACATCGTCTTGACGGTCTCGATCGGGTACGCGCCGACCGAGGACTCGGCGGACAGCATGACCGCGTCGGCACCGTCCAGGATCGCGTTCGCGACGTCGGAGGCCTCGGCGCGCGTGGGGCGCGAGTTGGTGATCATCGACTCCATCATCTGGGTCGCGACGATCACCGGCTTGGCGTTGCGGCGGCACATCTCCACGAGGCGCTTCTGCACCATCGGGACCTTCTCGAGCGGGTACTCGACGGCCAGGTCACCACGCGCGACCATGATCCAGTCGAAGGCCGCGACGACGCCCTCCATGTTGGCGACGGCCTGCGGCTTCTCGACCTTGGCGCCGACGGGGACGCGGCGCCCCTCCTCGTCCATGATCTTGTGGACGTCCTTGACGTCGTTCGCGTCGCGCACGAAGGACAGGGCGACCATGTCGCAGCCCATCTTCAGGGCGAAGCGCAGGTCCTCGATGTCCTTCTCGGACAGGGCCGGGACGTTCACCGCCGCGCCGGGCAGGTTGATGCCCTTGTGGTCGGAGATGACACCGCCCTCGACGACGATGGTCTTCACGCGCGGTCCTTCGACCTCGACGACGCGCAGCTCGACGTTGCCGTCGTTGATCAGGACCTGGTCGCCCTTGGAGACGTCGCCGGGCAGACCCTTGTAGGTCGTGCCGCAGATCGACTTGTCCCCGGCCACGTCCTCGGTGGTGATGGTGAACTCGTCACCGCGCACCAGCTCGACGGGGCCCTCGGCGAAGGTCTCCAGGCGGATCTTCGGGCCCTGGAGGTCGGCGAGCACACCCACGGCGCGGCCCGTCTTCTTGGCGGCGGCGCGAACACGGTCGTAGCGACCCTGGTGCTCGGCGTGGGTGCCGTGGCTGAAGTTGAATCGGGCCACGTTCATGCCGGCCTCGATCAGCGAGACGAGCTGCTCTTCGGAGTCGACGGCGGGGCCCAGTGTGCAGACGATTTTGGAACGGCGCATGGGGGCGATCCTATCGGTTTGTTTCGCTACGGAATATTCCGTCTGGTGGAATCTACAAATGGGCGGAGGTGTGCTCAGTCGTTGCGGCTTCGGACCAGCGCGTAGGTCTGCTGCGCGATCTCCAGCTCCTCGTCGGTCGGCACCACGGCCACGGCCACGCGGGCGTATTCGGGGGAGATGAGCCGCGGTTCGTCGGAACGTACGGAATTGAGCTCTCCGTCGACCGCGAGGCCCAGCTCCTCCAGGCCCGCGACCGCAGCCTCGCGCACCGGCGCCGCGTTCTCGCCGACCCCGGCCGTGAACACGACCGCGTCCACCCGGCCGAGTACCGCGTAGTACGAGCCGATGTACTTCTTCAGGCGGTGCACGTAGATGTCGAACGCGAGCCGCGCCTCCTGGTCGCCCTCGTCGACGCGGCGGCGGATCTCCCGCATGTCGTTGTCCCCGCACAGTCCGATCAGGCCGGACTTCTTGTTGAGCAGATTGTCGATCTCGTCCGCCGACATCTTGGCAACGCGCATCAGATGGAAGATGACGGCCGGGTCGACATCTCCCGAACGCGTGCCCATCACGAGCCCTTCGAGCGGCGTGAGTCCCATCGACGTCTCCACGCACTGCCCACCGCGGACCGCGGAGGCCGAGGCGCCGTTGCCCAGGTGCAGCACGATGACGTTGACGTCCTGTGGCCGCTTGCCGAGCAGTTCGGCCGTCTTGCGGGACACGTACGCGTGCGAGGTGCCGTGGAAGCCGTAGCGGCGCACGCGGTGCTCGTCGGCGGTCTTCACGTCGATCGCGTAGCGGGCGGCCGACTCCGGCATCGTCGTGTGGAACGCCGTGTCGAAGACGGCGACCTGCGGCAGGTCGGGGCGGAGCGTCTGGGCGGTGCGGATGCCGGTCAGGTTCGCCGGGTTGTGCAGCGGCGCCACCGGGATGAGCCGCTCCACCTCCTTGAGCACCGCGTCGTCGATGACGGTCGGCTGCGTGAACAGCTTGCCGCCGTGCACCACGCGGTGGCCGATCGCGGCCAGCTCGGGGGAGTCGAGGCCGAGCCCGTCCTGTGCCAGTTCCTCGGCGACCAGTTCGAGCGCGACCTTGTGGTCGGCGATCGGCCGGTTCCGCTCGCGTGAGTCGCCGCCGGCCGGGGTGTGCTTCAGGCGGGAGGTCTCCTCACCGATCCGCTCGACCAGGCCCAGGGCCAGGCGCGCGTTGTCACGCATGTCGAGGAGCTGGTACTTCACCGACGAGGAGCCGGAGTTGAGGACGAGGATGCGGGTCGCTGCCACGGGTGTCATGCCTTTTCGGTGGGGGTCTGGGCCTGGATCGCCGTGATGACGACCGTGTTGACGATGTCCTGCACGAGCGCGCCGCGGGACAGGTCGTTGACCGGCTTGCGCAGGCCCTGCAGGACCGGCCCCACGGCGATCGCGCCGGCCGAACGCTGCACCGCCTTGTACGTGTTGTTGCCGGTGTTGAGGTCGGGGAAGATCAGCACGCTGGCCTGGCCCGCGACCTCGGAATCGGGCAGCTTGGTGGCCGCGACGGTGGGCTCGACCGCTGCGTCGTACTGGATCGGCCCCTCGATCTTCAGGTCGGGCCGGGCCGCCTTGACGATCTCCGTGGCCTCCCGCACCTTGTCGACGTCGGCGCCCGAGCCCGAGGTGCCGGTGGAGTACGACAGCATCGCGATCCGCGGCTCGACGCCGAACCGGCCGGCGGTACCGGCGGACTGCGTGGCGATGTCCGCGAGCTGCTGGGCGTTCGGATCCGGGTTCACGGCGCAGTCGCCGTAGACGAGGACCTTGTCGGCCAGGCACATGAAGAAGACCGAGGAGACGATCGCGGCGTCCGGCTTGGTCTTGATGATCTCGAACGCGGGCCGGATCGTGGCGGCCGTGGAGTGCACGGACCCCGACACCATGCCGTCGGCGAGCCCCTCCTGGACCATCAGCGTGCCGAAGTAGTTCACGTCGGCGACCACGTCGTGGGCCAGCTCCGGGGTGACGCCCTTGTGGGCGCGCAGCGCCGCGTACGCGTCGGCGAAGCGTTCCCGCAGCGCCGAGGTCTGCGGGTCGATGATGTCGCTGTCGGCGAGGTCGACGCCGAGGTCGGCGGCCTTCTTGCGGATCTGCTCGACCGGGCCGAGCAGCGTCAGATCGCAGACGCCGCGGCGCAGGAGTACGTCGGCGGCGCGCAGCACGCGTTCCTCGGTGCCCTCGGGCAGCACGACGCGGCGCTTGTCCGAGCGGGCCCGCTCCAGGAGCTTGTGCTCGAACATCATCGGCGTGAGGCGGTCGGAGGACGGCGCCTGGATGGTCTTCAGCAGGCCCGCCGTGTCGACGCACCGCTCGAAGAGGCCGAGGGCGGTCTCCGCCTTGCGCGGCGTCGCGGCGTTCAACTTGCCTTCCATGGCGAAGAGTTCGGCCGCCGTGGGGAAGGAGCCGCCGGCCACCGCGATCACCGGGGTGCCGGGCGCGAGTCGCTCGGCGAGCTTGAGGATCGCCTCGCCAGGCTGCTCGTTCAGGGTCAGGATGACGCCCGCGATCGGCGGCGTGCCCGCACTGTGCGCGGCGAGCGCGCCGACGACCAGGTCCGCGCGGTCGCCGGGCGTGACGACCATGCAGCCGGGCGTCAGGGCGTTGAGGAAGTTCGGCAGCATGGCGCCGCCGAAGACGAAGTCGAGGGCGTCGCGCGCGAGCCCCGAATCGTCGCCGAGCAGCACCTTGCCGCCCAGCGCGTGGGTGATCTGGGCGACGGTCGGCGCGGCGAGCGCGGGCTCGTCGGGCAGCACGTAACAGGTGACCGGCAGCCGCCCCGCGAGCTGCTCGTGCACGTCGGCCCGGTCCGCCGGCGCCACGCGGTTGACGACCATCGCGAGGACGTCGCAGCCCAGGCCGTCATAGGCGCGGTAGGCGTTGCGGGCCTCGGCGCGTACCGATTCGCCCGTCTGCTTCTTGCCGCCGACGACCGGGATCACGGAGGCGCCGAACTCGTTGGCGAGGCGGGCGTTGAGCGCCAGCTCGTCCGGGAGCTGGGTGTCGGCGAAGTCGGTGCCGAGCACGAGCACGACGTCGAATTCGCGGGCGACGTGGTGGAACCGGTCGACCAGGCGCGAGACCAGCTCGTCCGTGCCCTGCTCGGCCTGGATCGCGGAGGCCTCGTGGTAGTCGAGCCCGTACACCGTCGCCGGGTCCTGCGACAGCCGATACCGGGATCGCAGCAGGTCGAATAGCCGGTCGGGGCCGTCGTGGACCAGCGGCCGGAAGACCCCCACCCGGTCGACCTGGCGGGTCAGCAGCTCCATGACCCCCAGCTCCACGACCTGCCGGCCGTCTCCGCGATCGATCCCGGTCACGTACACGCTGCGCGTCACGCGTGTTCTCCGTTTCCCTCGTGGTCCTACGCGTTCGTGGTCCCACGCGTTCGTAGTCCTACGTGTTCCAACCCGGCGTTTCCGGATTGATTCGGCCTCTTTCGGGTCAAAAAAAGGCGCGCAATGGAAGCCGTGCCCTCTTGACAATACCTCCGGCGGTGGTTAGGTCGCCCGCCGGACAGAAGGCCTTTTCCCATGGGTCCAAGTGCCCATGGAACCCCTGCCGAAGCTCCCTGCACAGCCGAGCGGGAGCGCATCGCCTCCAAGAGCGTGGAACAATCGGCATCGCTCACAGACGTACCAGCAGCGAGCAGGAGACACAGCACGATGCGCATCGGAGTTCTCACCGCAGGCGGCGACTGCCCTGGACTGAACGCCGTGATCCGGTCGGTCGTGCACCGAGCCGTCACGCACTACGGCGACGAGGTGCTCGGTTTCGAGGACGGCTACGCGGGGCTGCTCGACGGCCGGTACCGACCCCTCGATCTGAACGCGGTCAGCGGCATCCTCGCCCGCGGCGGCACCATTCTCGGCTCCTCCCGCCTGGAGCGCGACAAGTTCAGGGCGGCCTGCGAGAACGCCAAGCAGCTCGCCGAGGAGATCGGTTTCGACGCCCTCATCCCGATCGGCGGTGAGGGCACGCTGACGGCGGCGCGCATGCTCTCCGACGCGGGCCTGCCGGTCGTCGGCGTACCGAAGACGATCGACAACGACATCTCCTCCACCGACCGCACCTTCGGCTTCGACACCGCAGTCGGCGTCGCCACCGAGGCGATCGACCGGCTCAAGACGACCGCCGAGTCCCACCAGCGCGTCATGGTCGTCGAGGTCATGGGCCGGCACGCGGGCTGGATCGCCCTGGAGTCCGGGATGGCGGGCGGCGCCCACGGCATCTGCCTGCCCGAGCGGCCCTTCGACCCGTCCGACCTGGTCAAGATGGTCGAGGAGCGGTTCTCCCGGGGCAAGAAGTTCGCCGTCATCTGCGTCGCCGAGGGCGCCCACCCCGCCCCCGGGACCATGGACTACGGCACCGGCGAGATCGACCAGTTCGGCCACGAGCGCTTCCAGGGCATCGGCACCGCCCTCGCCTACGAGCTGGAGCGCCGCCTCGGCAAGGAGGCCCGCCCGGTCATCCTCGGCCACGTGCAGCGCGGCGGCACCCCCACCGCGTACGACCGCGTGCTCGCGACCCGGTTCGGCTGGCACGCCATGGAGGCCGTGCACCGCGGCGAGTTCGGCAAGATGACGGCGCTGTACGGCACCGACATCGCGATGGTGCCGCTCGCCGAGGCGGTCACCGAGCTCAAGACGGTCCCGAAGGACCGGATGGACGAGGCGGAGTCGGTCTTCTAGACGGCCGGTCCTGCGGGGGCTACGGATGACGGATCCTGGACCAGAACTCGTCCAGGATCCGCTCCAGGAACAGCCGCCCCGCGTCCCCGGACCTCGGCGACATCCCACCGCCCCAGCTCAGCGTGGCGGCCATCAGCGCCTGGTACTCCAGGTGCATCTCGTGCAGTACGTCCTCCAGCTCGCGGCGCTGCACCGGCACGAGCCGGGCGATCGGCCGCACGGACCCCTGCCAGCGCGTCCGCGCCGCGCCCCGCAGCAGCTCCGCGAGGTGCGTGTCACGCCCGGTCACCGTCGCGAGCGCGCGCGGGCTGAGCCGCAGCGTCTCGGCGAGCGCCGCCGACTGCCGGTCGTTGCCCTGCCAGTCGCCCGTCTCCTCCATCCGCAGATACGAGTGGATCTCCAGGCCGACTGAGCGGGCCACGTCCTCCGGGGCGAGCCCCAGCGCGAGCCGGTGCTCGCGCAAGGTCCGCGGCACGCCGATGAGTTCGCTCAGCGAGCACCACAGGGCCCCCGCGAGCGCGGTCAGTTCACCGGACGTCGGCGCCGCGTCGCCCCGCTCCCACGCGATGATGACGTCCGGCGTGATGTGCGCGAGCCCGTACGAGGCACGCATGCCGTACGCGACGTGCCCCGGCGCCATCCCGAGCGCTTCGCGCAGGCGCCGGGCGGCGGGGGCGTTGAAAGGTGGTGTCGGCTGGTTGGGCATGGCCTCGTGCTGCACGGCCACAAAGTAGGGGGTCACACGGCGTTTGGCTACAGTCCGCGCTCAACCCTTCACCGCACCGCTCAGCGCGAAACCGCCGCCGAAGCGCCGCGACACCAGGACGTACAGCAGCACCACGGGCGTCGAGTAGATGATCGAGAACGCGGCGAGCTGCCCGTACACGACGGTGCCCCGGTTGCCGAAGAAGTCGTTGATGCTGACCGAGGCCGGCATCTGGTCGGGGGAGAGCAGCAGCATGAACGGGACGAAGAAGTTCCCCCACATCATCGCGAACGAGTACACGGTGACGACGGCGACCCCGGGCCCCATCAGCGGCAGCACGATCCGCACGAGCCCTTGGAACGTGTTCGCGCCGTCCGTCCAGGCCGCCTCCTCCAGCTCCTTCGGCACACCGTCCATGAAGTTCTTCATCAGCCATACGGCGAACGGGAGTTGGGACGCGGCGAAGAAGTAGATCGTGCCCGCCATCGTGTCGATCAGGTTCACCTGCACGAACAGCGCGTACACCGGGACCATCACCGCCGTGATCGGCAGGCAGGTCGCGAACAGCGTCGTCGTGAGGAACGGGTTGTTCAGGCGTGAGCGGTAACGGGAGAGCGGATACGCGGCGAGCGCGGCGCAGGCAACGGTGAGGGCCGTCGCGCTGCCGCACAGGATCAGCGAGTTGAGCAGCGGCGTGAAGGTGATGTCGGGTTTGAGGACGTCGTCGAAATTGCCGAACGTCAGCTCCGATGGCCACTTCACCCGCAGATTCGCGTCCGCGTCGACCGACGACAGGACGACCCAGGCGAGCGGCAGCGAGAAGGCGAGCGCGACGAGGATCAGCGCCGCGTCCGCCGAGAGTCGTCTACGGATCCGGGTCCTCACTCAGTCCTCCGCGCGCAGCAGCCGCATGTACACCAGCGAGAACAGGGAGCCGACGACGAGCAGCAGCAGCGCCACCGCGGTGCCGTAGCCGATCATGCTCTTCTGGAAGGCCTGTTCGTACATGAACAGGGGCAGGGTCTGGCTGTGATTGCCGGGCCCGCCACGGGTCATCACCCAGATCAGGCCGAAGACCGACAGCGTCTGAAGCGTGTTCAGCATCAGGTTCGTGCCGATGGAGCGGCGGATCATCGGCAGCGTGATGTGCCACAGCCGCTGCCAGGCGTTCGCCCCGTCCACCTCGGCGGACTCGGTGACCTCCGTGGGGATCTCGCGGAGCGCCGCCGAGTACACCAGCATCGAGAAGGCGGTGCCGCGCCACATGTTCGCGAACGACACGGCCAGGATCGGCAGCGTGAACAGCCAGTTCTGGCGCGGCAGTTGGAGCCAGTCGAGGATCGCGTTGAGAGTGCCCTCGCGGCGGAAGAACGCGTACAGCAGAAACCCGGCGACGACCTCCGGCAGCACCCACGCCGTCACCACGACCGCCCCGGTGACCGTCCTGACCGGCTTCGACGCCCGCTGCATCAGCGCCGCGAGCGCGAGCCCCAGCGTGTTCTGGCCGACGATCGACGACAGGAACGTGAAGACCAGCGTCAGCCGGACGGCGTTCAGGAACGCGTCGTCCCTGAACGACGCCGTGAAATTGTCGAAGCCGACGAAGGACGACTTCGCCTGCCCGGTCAACTGCAGGTCGGTGAAGGCGATATAGGCGCAGTACGCGATCGGGCCCGCGAGGAAGAGGGCCATGAGGACGGTCGCCGGGGCGATCGGCACGAGCCGGAGGGTCGTGCTGCGACGGGTACGGGTCACGGTGCCACTCGCTTCTCCCAACTCCCTCCCACTCAAGGCTTCTTGACGACCTTCCCGTCCGTCGCCGTCCTCACTTGATCGTCGTACGTCGACGCCGCCTTGTCGACCGAGGCATCACCGGTCGTCACCGACTCCATCGCCTCCTGGATCGCCGTCGAGACCTTCGGGTACGCGGGGTAGGCCGGCCGGTAGTGGGTGCTCGCCACCAGATCCGTGAAGAACTTGATGCCGGGCTGCGCCTTCACGTACGCGGGGTCGGCGGCCACGTCCTTGCGCACGGCGATACCGGAGTTGGCGATGTACCAGCGCTTCGCGTTCTCCTTGGTCTGCATCGTCTTGATGAAGTCGAAGGCGAGGTCGGGATTGGCCGCCTTGGCCGGGACCGCCCAGGTCCAGCCGCCGGACATGGAGACCTTGCCGGGCGCCTGGCCCTCCTGCGTCGGCATGTGGGCGAGGCCGAGCTTCTGCGACCACTCGGGCCACTCGTGCCCGCTGCCCTTGATCCAGTCCTGCGGCAGCCAGGAGCCGTCGAGGTTGATGCCGAGCCTGCCCTCGGGCATCAGCTCGCCGCGCACCTGGGTGGGGAAGTTCGGGTCGAGGGCGTCGGAGACGTCGGGGCCGAGCTTCTCCTTGAAGACCGTCCGCACGAAATTCAGGCTGTCCTCGAAGGCCTTCGAGCCCGTGACCCACTTGCCCGTGGCCTTGTCGTAGAGCGGGTCCGCGGTCCCTGCGCCGGTCCCGGTCCCGTAGAGGAGCATCTGGAAGCCCTGCATCGTCGACGCCTCGCCGGCCGGCTTTCCGGTGTAGACGTTCAGCGGGGTGACGCCGGGGACCTTCTGCTTGATGGTGCGGGCGGCGTCCAGGACCTCGTTCCAGTTCTTCGGCTGCCAGGGAGTCTTGATGCCGGCTTTCGCGAGGATCGCCTTGTCGTACCAGAGGCCGCGGGTGTCGGTGCCGTCCGGGACGCCGTATGTCTTCCCGTCCCGCGCCTTGGCCGCCGTCTTCGCCGTGTCGATGAACTGGCCCCAGTCCGACCACTTGCCCAGGTAGGAGTCGAGCGGCTTCAGATATCCGCTGGCGATGTCGGAGTTGATGAGGAAGGTGTCCTCGTAGACGAGGTCCGGGGCCGTCCTCGGCGAGCGGAGCATCTGCTGGAGCTTGGTGTAGTACTCGGCGTCCGGCGCCTTGATCGGGACGAACTCCACCTTCTTGCCGGGATGCGCCTTCTCGAACTGCTTCTTCATCGCGGCGAGGTAGTCGTCCATGACCTTGACCTTGTTGTCCATGGACTGCTTGAAGGACACCTTGACGGTGTCCGAGTCGCTTCCGGAGCCGCCGCCGCAGGCGGTGAGCGTCGCGGCGGCCAGCAGGGCGGTGGCGGTGAGGATCGGGGCGGTGGGGCGCACGGGCACGACCTCCTACGGAGCATCGCGGGCTTCGTTGCCTCGCGGGGCTGCCGTGAAGGTATGAGCGGCGGGGATCAGGGTCAATGGGTGGTGCAAGTTAGGTAAGCCTAAGCTAAGTTAGTCTTCGGGTGGCGTCGCAACGCCCCCATCCGCAAAGGAGATTGACGCAGCATGCCTCGAATCACTCCCAGCATCCGCCGTTCCGCCGCCGTCGCCGTGGCCCTCATCGCGGGCGCCACGCTCGCCCCGGCGGCCGCCGCGAACGCCGACACCGGCGCCACCGCATCCGCCTCGGTTCCTGTCACCAAAGGGCTCTACCAGTCGGCGTACTCGGAGCGGAACCACGCCCTGTGGACCACGTCGGCGGTGGGCCGCCCTCCGGTGACCACGTCCGCGCTCACCAAGCTCGACCCGGTCACGCTCAAGGTCGAGGCGACGTACACGCCGCCGGTCACCGACGCGGCCACCGGCGCCGTCGAGGCGGTCTACGGCATCGCGGTCGACGACGAGCACAACACCGTGTGGGTCACCAACACCCGTGACAACTCGGTCGCCGTCTACAGCCAGCGCGACGGCTCCCACCTCGCCACGCTGCCGAACGTCAACCACGCCCGCGAGATCGTCGTGGACGAGAAGCACGACACCGTGTGGGCGAGCGGCTTCGGCGACGGCAGCGTCGTCGGCTTCGACAGCCGTACGTTCACCGAGAAGAAGCGCGTCACCGTCGAGGGCGCGGGCCCGACCGGCCTCACCGTCAACGAGCGCAACGGCACGGTCTACGCCGCCGACCTCACCAACGACCAGCTGATCGAGGTCGCGCGGAAGTCCACGAAGCCGCGGCTCATCCCGGCCGGCGACGGCCCGATCTCCGTGGCCCTCTCGAAGAACGGCCGCACCGCCTACACCGCCGACAACGTCGCGGGCACCGTCTCCGTCGTCGACCTGAACAAGGGCCTGGTCACCAAGTCCGTCCCGACGGGCGAGGGCACGCTGTCCGTGGCGAGCGACGACCGGTCCGGCAAGCTCGTCGCCGTCAACCGCACCGACGCGACCGCCACCGTCGTCGACCCGCGCAAGGGCTCCGTCGTCAAAACGGTGAGCACGGGCGCCAACCCGAACCACGTCGAGGTCGCGCGCGGCACGGCGTACGTCGTGGACAAGTCCGGCACGGGCCCGGCGGGCGAGGACACCCTGACGCGCTTCCGCGTCCGCTGAGTCTCCTGGCCCCTTGTTGTCTGGTCCCTGGTCGGCTACTTCCAGGTGTAGACGAGCTCCGGGCGGCCCACCTGCCCGTACTGCGGGCTGCGCACGGCCCGCCCGGAGTCGACCAGGTGCTCCAGGTAGCGGCGGGCCGTGATCCGCGAGATACCCACCGTCTCCGCGGCGGCCGCCGCCGTCAGACCCTCGGGCGCCTCCCGCAGCGTGCGCGTGACGCGTTCGAGGGTGGGCGCGCTCAGCCCCTTGGGCAGCGCGGCGGGGGCCGGCGAGCGCAGGGTGGCGATCGCCCGGTCGACCTCGTCCTGTCCGGACGCCTCACCGGTCGTCGCGCGGTACTCGGCGTAGCGCACGAGACGGTCCCGCAGCGTCGCGAACGTGAACGGCTTCAGCACGTACTGCACGACCCCGAGCGACACCCCCTCCCTGACCACCGCGAGATCCCGCGCCGACGTGACCGCGACGACATCCGCCTGATGCCCGGCCGCGCGCAGCGAGCGGGCGAGCGAGAGCCCGTGGCCGTCCGGCAGGTGCAGGTCGAGCAGCAGCAGGTCCACGGGGTTGCGGTCCAGGAACCGCCTGGCCTGCGCCGCCGAGTGCACCTTCCCCACGGCCGTGAACCCGGGAACCCGCCCGACGTACAACGCGTGCGCGTCCGCAGCCACGGGGTCGTCTTCGACGACGAGGACCCGGATGGTGCGGTCGGCGTCACTCATGGGTTCCTCTTCCTGCGGATCTTCTGGCGGAGTCTGCACTATCGGCCTCGCCACTATCAGCCCCGCCGGCGATTGAGGCGCGGGGTCCGGGGCAGAGCCCCGTGGCCGTAACCCCGTCCGGGGCCGAGGACTCGGGGCTCCGCCCCGGACCCCGCGCCTCAATCGCCGCAGGGGCTTGATTTGGCTCAGCCGCCGCAGGGGCTTGATCGGCCATGGGCACCCGCACCGTGAACTCCGCGCCGCCCACCGCCGACCGCTCAAGGTCCAACACCCCACCACACCGGGCCAACGCCTGCCGCACAAGCGCAAGGCCCAACCCCCGCCCACCCGTCCCGGAGGGCATCGCCTTCGTCGACCACCCCCGCTCGAAGACGGAGTCGACATGCTCCGGATCGACCCCCGGCCCCGTATCCGAGACCCGCAACAACAGGACATCGTCATCGGTCCGCGCGGTCACCGTGACTCGCGCCCCGGACGACCCCTGCGCCGCGTCGACCGCATTGTCGACAAGGTTCCCCAGCACGGTGACCAGGTCCCGCGCGGGCAGCACCTGCGGCAGCAGCCCGTCGTCGATCCTGGTGTCGGCCGACACCACCAGCTCCACACCGTGCTCATTGGCCTGCGCCGCCTTCCCCAGAAGCAGCGCCGCCAGCACCGGCTCGTGCACCGCCCCCACGACCTGATCGGTCAACGCCTGCGCCAGCTCCAACTCGGCGGTCGCGAACTCCACCGCCTCGTCCGCCCGCTCCAGCTCGATCAGCGAGACAACCGTGTGCAAGCGGTTCGCCGCCTCGTGCGCCTGCGACCTGAGCGCCCGCGTGAACCCCCGCTCGGAGTCCAACTCGCCCATCACCGCCTGGAGTTCGGTGTGGTCCCTGAGCGTGACGACCGTGCCGCGCCGGTCACCGCTCGCCACCGGAGACGTATTGACGACGACGACACGGTCGAGCGTCAGATGCACCTCGTCGACCCGCGGCTCGGCGGCGAGCAGCGCACCCGTCAACGGCGCCGGCAGCCCGAGCCCGGCGACGGACCGCCCGACGACGTCGTCCCCTTCCTCGACGCCGAGCAGCACCCGCGCCCCGTCGTTGATGAGCGCGACCCGCCGCTGCCCGTCCAGCATCACGAGCCCCTCGCGCACGGCATGCAGCGAGGCCTGGTGATACGCGTGCATCCGGCTCAGCTCGCCCGCGTTCATCCCGTGCGTGTGCCGACGTAGACGGGCGTTTATGACGTACGTACCAATACCGCCGAGCACCAGCGCGGCAAGCGCGACCCCCGCGACGGCGAGCACCTGCCCCCGCGCCTGAGCGGTGATGACATCGACCGTGATCCCGGCGCTGACCAGCCCGATGATCCGGTGCCGCCCCTCGTCGTACACGGGCGTGACCACCCGCACCGAGGACCCGAGCGTCCCCGTGTACGTCTCCGAGAACGTGTGCCCCTTCAAGGCCGGCCCGATGTGCCCGAGGTAGCGCTCCCCGATCTGCCGCTCGTCGGGATGCGTCCAGCGGATCCCGTCCGGATCCATGATCGTCACGAAGTCGACGCCGGTGTGCCGCTGCACCTCACGCGCGTACGGCTGCAACAGCCCCGTCGGATCCGCGGCGCCGGAGGCCGCCTCGCGCACGGACCGCGCGTCGGCGACGGCCCGCGCCGTGGCCGTGGCCTGACGCCGCGCGCTGTCCTCCGCCTGCCCCCGGTCACTGACATACGTGAAGAGCGCACACCCCGCCACCACGACGGCCACCAGCACGACCTGCATCGCGAAGAGCTGGCCCGCCAGGCTGCGGGGACGGGGAAGACGCATGCGCAACAGTCTGCCTCTTCGTATAAGCACGAACTAAATGAACGGAAGGGTGACGGTCCTCACCGGGGGGAGAGATAGTCGCCAAGATTCGCAGGACGTGAGCCGCACGGACTGGGACTGATACGCCGAAGCCGTCGTTCAGGAGGAACCGTGGCCGAGACCGACACCGCGAAGCCCGCCCCGCCCGCGAAGCGGGACCGCACTCACTATCTCTACATCGCCGTGATCGTGGCCGTGCTGCTCGGTATCGCAGTCGGCTTCGCGGCGCCCGACTTCGCCAAGGAGCTCAAGCCCATCGGCACGGGCTTCGTGAACCTCATCAAGATGATGATCTCGCCCATCATCTTCTGCACGATCGTCCTCGGCGTCGGCTCCGTCCGGAAGGCCGCGAAGATCGGCAAGGTCGGCGGCCTCGCCCTCGGCTACTTCATGGTGATGTCGGTCGTGGCCCTCGCCATCGGCCTGCTCGTCGGCAACCTGCTGCACCCCGGCGACGGCATGCACCTCACCGAGGCGGTGAAGGGTGCAGGACACACCGCGGCCGAAGAAGCCAACGAGGGCCCCGTCGACTTCATCCTCGGCATCATCCCGACGACGATGGTCTCCGCCTTCACCGGCGACTCGGTCCTCCAGACCCTGCTCGTCGCACTGCTCGTCGGCTTCGCCCTCCAGGCCATGGGCCGCTCCGGCGAGCCCGTCCTGCGCGGCGTCGAGCACATCCAGAAGCTCGTCTTCCGGGTCCTCGGCATGATCATGTGGGCCGCCCCGGTCGGCGCCTTCGGCGCGATGGCCGCGGTCATCGGCGAAACGGGCGTCGACGCCCTCAAGGCCCTCGCCACGATCATGGTCGGCTTCTACGTCACCTGCGCCCTGTTCGTCGGCATCGTGCTCGCCACGATCATGCGCCTGGCGACGGGCTTCAACATCTTCATGCTGCTGAAGTACCTGGGCCGGGAGTTCCTCCTGATCCTCTCGACGTCCTCGTCGGAGTCGGCCCTGCCGCGTCTGATCGCGAAGATGGAGCACCTGGGCGTGAGCCGCCCGGTCGTCGGCATCACCGTCCCGACCGGATACTCCTTCAACCTCGACGGCACCATGATCTACCTGACCATGGCGTCCATCTTCATCTCGGACGCTCTGGACCAGACGATGTCCGTCGGCGAGCAGATCGGTCTGCTCCTCTTCATGATGATCGCGTCGAAGGGCGCGGCGGGCGTCTCCGGCTCCGGCATCGCCGTCCTCGCCTCGGGCCTCCAGTCCCACAAGCCGGGCCTGGTCGACGGCGTCGGCCTGATCATCGGCATCGACCGCTTCATGAGCGAGGCCCGCGCCCTCACCAACTTCGCGGGCAACGCGGTGGCTACGTTGCTCATCGGTACGTGGACCGGAGAGGTCGACCGGGACCGCGTGAAGCGGGTCCTCGCCGGCGAGCTGCCCTTCGACGAGCGCACGCTCCTCGACTCCGGCACCTCCGACTCGGACTCCGACTCGGACGTTCCGACGCCGCGCGACGGCGGGGCGAAGGAGCCGGTCGGAGCCTGACCCCTCAGCGTCTCCGTAGGGGCGGGGCCCGGTGCGATGCGTCGTGCCGGGCCCCGCTTTTGTGCCGTGGGGGCAGGTGGCGTAGAGTCCTTCGAGTTGCCCACAGGGCGGCACCCCAACCACCTGCACGATCTCCCGGACCGGGATTCTATTCGGCGTGCCCGAATTCAATTCTGAACCCCCGATTAGCTCGGGGGCCGGGAATCCGCTAAAGTTTGGAACGTCGGAACGGCCCAACAGCCGGGAAGACAAGCCCCTCTGACTGGGAATCAGGCCCGAAAGGATCTGATAGAGTCGGACTCGCCGGAAAGCCGAAAGGCCGGAAAGCGAAGCGGGACCGAGGGAAATCGGCCGGTGAAACG
>NZ_JBEOVM010000105.1:0-22573 GCF_040295505.1 Streptomyces sp. NPDC002790
CCTCAAACGCCGGCGGGGCTGTTATTAAGCCCTTGCGGCGATTGAGCAGCGGGGTCCGGGGCGGAGCCCCGTGTCCGTAACCACGTTGCCGCCGACGCATCCGGGACACTAGGACATATGCGTCGCCGACTGATCAACTCCACCCTCGCCGTGGTCCTGGTAGTGATCGCCGTCTTCGGCGTCTCCCTGGTCATCGTGGAGACCCGAACCATCACCAACAGCGCCCAGGAACGCGTGGAGTCGGAGGCCGTCCGCCTCGCCTCCATCGTGGACAGCAGAATCCTCGGCGAGGAACAGATCACCGGCGGCATCCTCCAGGACCAGGTCGCGGGGGACCGCTACGCCGAGATCGACATGCCCGGCCGCCACCCGCTCACCATCGGCACGCAGCCCGTCGGCGACGTCATCTCGTACACGGCCAAGGGCGAGCAGGGCGAGAAGGTCACCGTCGAGGAGGCCCGCTCGGCCGTCACCACGGAGGTCGGCCGCACGCTCCTGATCATCGCGGGCGTGGCCCTGCTCGCGATCGTCGCCGCCGTCCTGCTCGCCGTACGCCAGGCGAACCGCCTCGCCTCCCCGCTCACCGACCTCGCCTCCACGGCGGAGCGCCTCGGCTCCGGCGACCCGCGGCCCCGGCACAAGCGCTACGGCGTCCCGGAGCTCGACCGCGTCGCGGACGTCCTCGACGGTTCGGCGGAGCGCATCGCCCGCATGCTGACGGCCGAGCGGCGCCTCGCGGCCGACGCCTCGCACCAGCTGCGTACGCCCCTCACGGCGCTGTCCATGCGCCTGGAGGAGATCACCATGACCGACGACCTGAACGAGGTGAAGGAGGAGGCGACCATCGCGCTCGCGCAGGTCGAGCGGCTCACCGACGTCGTCGAGCGGTTGCTCACCAACTCCCGTGACCCGCGCACCGGATCGGCCGTCCCCTTCGACCTGGACGAGGTGATCAAGCAACAGCTGGAGGAGTGGCGGCCCGCCTACCGCAGCGCCGGACGCGCGATCGTCTCCTCCGGCAAGCGCCACCTCACGGCGGTCGGCACCCCGGGCGCGGTCGCCCAGGTGCTCGCCGCGCTGATCGAGAACTCGCTGATGCACGGCGGCGGCACGGTCGCCCTGCGTACCCGCGTCACCGGCAGCCAGGCCATCGTCGAGGTCACGGACGAGGGTCCCGGCGTCCCGCCGGAGCTGGGCTCGCGGATCTTCGAGCGGACCATCAGCGGCCGCAATTCGACGGGCATCGGCCTCGCCGTCGCCCGCGACCTGGCGGAGGCCGACGGGGGCCGCCTCGAAATGCTCCAGAGCAGCCCGCCGGTCTTCGGCCTGTTCCTCTCCCGTACGCCGCTGAAGAAGACGGCGGACGGGGACGAGGAGCAGATGATCAGGTGACCCGGCCCGCGCCTCAGCGGGTCCGTGCCGCCGGGGCCGATTCGTCGAGGAACGATTCCGCGCTGGCCACGGCCTCCCTCGCGGGCAGCGTCTTGAACACCCATGTCCGGTACGACCAGAACCGGAACAGGGTCGCGAGGCCCATGCCGAGGAACTTGAAGATGTTGCTCTGCAACGAGCTGTTCCAGCCGAACCCGTACGTCGCCGCGTACAGGACACCGTTCTCGATGATCAGGCCCGCCACGCTGAACAGCAGGAACAGCGTGAGTTCCTTGGTGCGGCCGCTCTTGTCGCGGTCGCGGTACGTGAAGTAGCGGAACCCTACGTAGTTGAAGGCAATGGCGACGACCGTCGCGATCACGCTGGCCCGCACCACCTGGAGGTCCGTGCTGTGCCGCATGAGATTGAAGACGGCGAAGTTCACGAGGACGCCCAGGGCGCCGACGACACCGAACTTCGCGACCTCGCGGGCCATGCCCGTGAGCCGCTGTCGCAGTGCGCCGATGCGGCCGGTACGTCCCGTGATGCCCATGATGGTCGCCTCAGCCCCCGTGATGTCCGTCGTGGTGTCCGTCGTGCCTGTCGTCCCCGTCGTGTCGGATCCGGTCGTGACCGACCCAGCCATGCTAACCACGCGCCTTCGTTCTGTGCCTGTGGTCTGTAGGACGCGGTGCGGGTACCGGACACCTGGCCGATACCCTGTGGGTGTGACGTTCCCCGTAGTCGGCATGGTCGGCGGTGGACAGCTCGCTCGTATGACACACGAGGCAGGCATCCCGCTCGGCATCAGGTTCAAGCTCCTCAGTGACACCCCGCAGGATTCCGCGGCGCAGGTCGTCGGCGATGTCGTGGTCGGCGACTATCGCGACCTGGACACGCTGCGCGAGTTCGCGCGGGGCTGCGACGTGATCACCTTCGATCACGAGCACGTCCCGACAGAGCATCTACGGGCCCTGGAGGCGGACGGCATCCCCGTCCGCCCCGGGCCCGACGCGCTGCTGTACGCCCAGGACAAGGGCGAGATGCGCGCGAAGCTCACGTCGCTGGACGTGCCGTGCCCGCGCCACCGCATCGTGACGGACCCGTCCGACGTGGTCGCGTTCGCCGAGGAGGGCGACGGCTTCCCCGTCATCCTCAAGACGGTGCGCGGCGGCTACGACGGCAAGGGCGTGTGGTTCGTACGCTCCGCGGCCGACGCCTCGGACCCGTTCAAGGCGGGCGTTCCGGTCCTCGCCGAGGAGAAGGTCGACTTCGTACGGGAGCTGGCGGCCAACGTCGTCCGCTCCCCGCACGGGCAGGCGGTCGCGTACCCGGTCGTCGAGTCCCAGCAGGTCGACGGCGTCTGCGACACGGTGATCGCCCCGGCCCCCGGGCTCGGCGAGGCCCTGGCGGGCGAGGCGCAGGAGCTGGCGCTGCGCGTCGCGCAGGAGCTCGAGGTGGTCGGCCACCTCGCGGTCGAACTCTTCGAGACCCGCGACGGCCGCATCCTGGTCAACGAGCTGGCGATGCGCCCGCACAACTCCGGCCACTGGACGCAGGACGGGGCGGTCACGTCCCAGTTCGCGAACCACGTCCGTGCGGTCCTCGACCTGCCGCTCGGCGACCCGCGCCCGCGCGCGCCGTGGACGGTCATGTGCAATGTCCTGGGCGGCGACTACCCGGACATGTACAGCGCGTATCTGCACTGCATGGCCCGCGACCCGCAGCTCAAGATCCACATGTACGGCAAGGACGTGAAGCCCGGTCGCAAGATCGGCCACGTCAACACCTACGGCGACGACCTGGACGCCGTCCTTGACCGCGCCCGTCACGCAGCCGGCTACCTCCGAGGAACGATCACCGAATGAGTTCTGCAGTGCGCCCCGTGGTGGGCATCGTCATGGGCTCGGACTCCGACTGGCCCGTCATGGAGGCCGCGGCGAAGGCGCTCGACGAGTTCGAGATTCCCTACGAGGTCGACGTCGTCTCCGCGCACCGGATGCCGCACGAGATGATCTCGTACGGGGAGCAGGCCGCCGAGCGTGGCCTCAAGGCGATCATCGCGGGTGCGGGCGGCGCGGCCCACCTGCCCGGCATGCTGGCGTCGGTGACGCCGCTGCCGGTGGTCGGCGTGCCGGTCCCGCTGAAGTACCTCGACGGTATGGACAGCCTGCTGTCCATCGTGCAGATGCCGGCCGGCGTGCCGGTCGCGACGGTGTCGGTGGGCGGCGCGCGCAACGCGGGCCTGCTCGCGGCGCGCATGCTGGCCGCGCACGACGACGAACTCCTCGGCCGGATGAAGGACTTCCAGCAGGAGCTGAACGACCAGGCGACCGAGAAGGGCAAGCGGCTGCGGGCCAAGGTCGCGGGCGGCGGCGCCGGCTTCGGGTTCGGTTCGGTTTCCGGTTCGGGGAAGTGACGCGCGTGAGTACCTCTGCCGGACTTGAGGAAGCCCGTTCGCTCCTCGCCGAGTTCCCGGTCGTCGACGGTCACAACGACCTGCCGTGGGCGCTGCGCGAGCAGGTCACGTACGACATCGACGCGCGCGACATCGCCACCGACCAGAGCGCCCATCTGCACACGGACCTGGCGCGGTTGAGGGCGGGCGGCGTCGGCGCGCAGTTCTGGTCGGTGTACGTCCGTACGGATCTGTCGGGTGACGCGGCGGTGTCCGCCACCCTCGAACAGATCGACTGCGTCGACCAGTTGATCGCCCGGTACGCGGGTGAGCTGCGCGAGGCGCGGACGGCGGCGGACATGGAGGCGGCGCGGTCGGAAGGCCGCATCGCCTCCCTCAAGGGCGCCGAGGGCGGCCACTCCATCAACAACTCCCTTGCTACGTTGCGGGCGTTGTACGCACTCGGCGTCCGCTACATGACGCTCACGCACAACGACAACATCGCGTGGGCGGACTCGGCGACGGACGAGCCCGGCGTTGGCGGCCTCTCCGCGTTCGGCCGCGAGGTCGTCCGGGAGATGAACCGCGAGGGCATGCTGGTCGACCTCTCGCACGTGGCGGCGACGACGATGCGCGCGGCGCTGGATGTTTCGGTTGCGCCGGTCATCTTCTCCCATTCCTCCTCCCGCGCGGTGTGCGACCACCCGCGCAACATCCCGGACGACGTGCTGGAGCGCCTGCCGGGGAACGGGGGAGTGGCCATGGCCACCTTCGTCCCGAAGTTCGTGCTCCAGGCGGCGGTCGACTGGACCGCGGCCGCGGACGACAACCTGCGTTCGCACGGCTTCCACCACCTGGATACGTCTCCGGAGGCGATGAAGCTGCACCGCGCCTTCGAGGAGGCCCGGCCGCGCCCGATCGCGACGGTCTCGACGGTGGCCGACCACCTCGACCACATGCGCGAGGTCGCCGGCGTCGATCACATCGGCATCGGCGGGGACTACGACGGCACGGCGTTCACGCCGGACGGCCTCTCCGACGTCTCCGGCTACCCGAACCTCATCGCCGAACTGGTCGACCGTGGCTGGTCCCGGTCGGACCTCTCCAAGCTGACGTGGCGCAACACGGTCCGCGTCCTGGGCGACGCGGAATCAACCGCGGCCGACCTCCAGTCGCAGCGCGGCCCGTCGAACGCGACGCTGTCCCAGCTGGACGGTTAGGACGGCACGCCGGGACCGTGGACGGCCAGGCCAAGCCCCCACCCCACCCCTCCCCGAAAGTCCTGCCGGACGGGCCTGCTCAATCGCCGCAGGGGCTCCAAATGGAGCCCCTGCGGCGATTGAGCCCTGGGGCCGGGTGGGCACGTCAGCCTGTGCGGTGATCGAGGGTTCTCGGGGCGCCGGTCCCGGCACATCAAGCCTGTGCGGTGATCGAGGGTTCTCGGGGCGCCGGCCCCGGCACATCAAGCCTGTGCGGTGATCGAGGGTTCTCGGGGCGCCGGCCCCGGCACATCAAGCCTGTGCGGTGATTGACGGTTCTCAGGGCGCCGACCCTGGCATATCAAGCCCCTGCGGCGATTGAGCAGCGGGGTCCGGGGCAGAGCCCCGTGACGTGGGAACGGTCCACCGCAGCGATGTCGACCGGCGCCGCCCCCGGCCCCCCGGCCCCCCGGCCCCCCGGCCCCCCGGCCCCGCGCAACCACACCCCCGCCCACCCGAACGGCACCGCTCGCCGAGACCCCGCCCGCCCCGCATGCCACGGTGGTTCGAACGACTGTCCCCCTGACGTCCGGAGCCCTGCCATGGCAGACCTACAGGACGAGCTCAACGCTCCCGCCGAAGCGGGCGACCTGGAACCCGCCAGGCCCGCCAACGCGGGCACCGCGGCCCCCACACCCGCGCCTCCCACCGCCCCCCACGACCTCCTCGCCCGCCACCCCGTGGCCGACGGCTACTGCGGCCTCCCACAGGTCCTGCGTACCCTCCCCTGGTACGACCTGGAGCTGGGCGAGAGCGCCGTGGAGGCCGACCTGCCGAGGCTGCGCGCGGGTGGCACCGGCGCGCAGCTGTGGGCACCCCACGTAGACCCGGACGCCCCGGTCACCACGACGCTGGAACAGATCGACCTGATCAACGACGTCGTCGCCCGCCACCCGGAGGACCTCCGCCTCGTCCGTTCCGCCTCGGACATGGCCGACGCCCGCGCCCACGGCCGTATCTCCGTGCTCATCGGCCCGGTCCCGGCCACCGCGGCGGCGGACTCACTCGGCACGCTGCGCTCCCTGCACGCCCTCGGCCTGCGCGCCCTCACGCTGAGCGGCACCTCATGGGCGTCGGAGAGCGGCCTGCCCCTGTTCGGCGAAGAGGTCGTACGGGAGATGAACCGGCTCGGCATGCTCATCGACCTCACCGGCGCCTCGGCCGCGACCGCCACCCGCGTCCTCGCCGTGTCCAAGGCCCCGGTCGCCCTGACCCGCTCCGGCGCCCGCGCCCTGAACCACCACCCGGACAACGTGCCGGACGAGCTTCTCGCCGCACTCGGTGAGAGCCGGGGGCTGTGCCTGGTGCCGTGCTCCGCGGACCGCACGGGCCCCGCCCTGCGCGACGTGGCCGATCACCTCGACCACGTGCGCCGTCTCGCGGGCCCCGAGTCGGTGGGCCTGTCGGGCACGTACGACACCGGGGACGCGCACCCCGAGGGCCTCGGCGACGTCGCCGGCTACCCGGCCCTGGTCGCGGAGCTCCAGGCCCGCGACTGGACCGACACCGAACTCGCCCTCCTCACCTGGGGCAACGTCCAACGGGTGCTGCGCAGCACGGAGTTCGTCTCCCGTGCCGCGCAGCGCCGCCGGGACCCCAGCCGCTAGCCGGCGTCCGGACGGATCAAGCAGAACGGATGCCCCGCCGGGTCCGCGTACACCCGGAAGTCGCGGGCGCCGCCCTCGTCGTCCAGGTCGAGCGGCACCGCGCCGAGGGCGAGGATCTTCTCCTGCGCGGCCTCGATGTCCGCCACGTCCAGGTCGAGGTGGAGCTGCTGCGAGTCGTGGTCGGCGGCGGGCCACCGCGGCGGCTTGTGGTCCGGCACGCGCTGGAAGGAGAGCCGCTGGCCGTCCGGCGCGTACAGGTCGTACCAGTCGCCCTTGCCCTGGTAGTTCTCGATCCGCCCGCCGAGCACGGCCGCGTAGAACTCGGCGAGTGCGACGGGGTCGGGGCAGTCGTAGGCGACGGTGCCGATTTTCGCGAAGGCCATGTCGGCTCCCTTGGTCGGAAGGATCAGCAGGCGCAGAGGCAGAACGGGTGCCCCGCGGGGTCCGCGTAAACCCGCCAGCTGCGCGAACGGTCCGCCGCGTCGAGCACCGTGGCCCCCAGCGCGAGCACCTCCTTCTCCGCCGCGTCCAGGTCCTCGGCGGTCAGATCGAGGTGGAACTGCTGGGACGCGTCCGGCGCGGGCCAGGCGGGCGCCACGTGATCCGGCGCCTGCTGGAACGCGAGGCTGTGGCCGCCCGGCGCCGTCACGTCGACCCAGCCGTCCTCCTCGCCGGTGATGCTGCCGCCGAGCACGGCGGCGTAGAACTCCGCCAGTTCACGCGGCCGCGGACAGTCCAGGACGACGACTCCGAGTTGTGCGATGGGCATGATGCCTCCTCGTGTTACCCCTATACGGGGTTAACAGGTAACTTCGGCGTTACTGCATACTGCCGCACTGGGGGTAACGTCGCAACCATGAATGCCCGCCAGACCGCACCCGGTGGCCTCGCCCTGATCGAGGCCCTGGTGAACACGCTGCTCGACATCACGACGGGCGAGGACGCGCTGGAGCGGGCCGAGGTGCGCGAGCGCTTCGGCATCGCGGCGGGCGGGCTCGACGAGGCGCGCGAACTGCGCGAGTCGCTGCGCGCGGCATGCCTGGCCCACGCGGGCCATCCGCCGCACGACGCCGTGACCCCGCTGGGCGAACTGCTCGCGCGGGCACCGCTGCGGGTGGCGGTCGACGAGCGGGACGGCACGGCGAGCCTCGTCCCGGTGCACGGCGGGTCCCTGGCCGGACGCGTGGCGGCCGCCATCGCCGAGGCGCGCGGGGACGGCACCTGGGCGCGGCTCAAGGCCTGCGAGGCCGCCGACTGCCACTGGGCGTATTACGACCGGAGCCCCGCGGGCCGCGGTCGCTGGTGCGACATGGCGGTCTGCGGGGCCCGGGCGAAGATGCGGCGCTACCGCGCCAAGTAGTTATGCGGATCCAAGTAGTTACGTGGATCCAAGTAGTTACGCGGAGGGGCGTCCCATCGCCCGGTACGTCCACCCGGCCGCCCGCCACAGCGCACTGTCCAGCGCGTTGCGCCCGTCCAGGAGCACCGGGTTCGCGGCGACCTTGGCCAGCTCCGCCGGGTCGAGCTCGCGGAACTCGCGCCACTCGGTGAGGTGCAGCACGATGTCCGCCCCGCGCACCGCCTCGAGGGCCGAGTCCGCGTAGCCGAGCGTCGGGAACACGCGCCGCGCGTTGTCCATGCCCTTCGGGTCGTAGACCGTGACCTGGCCGCCCTGGAGGTGGATCTGACCGGCCACGTTGAGGGCGGGGGAGTCGCGTACGTCGTCGGAGTCCGGTTTGAAGGAGGCACCGAGCACGGCGACCCGCTTGCCGAGGAACGCCCCGCCGCCGAGCGCCTCGCGGGCCATCTCGACCATCGCGCCGCGCCGCCGCATGTTGATCGAGTCGATCTCGCGCAGGAAGGTGAGCGCCTGATCGGCACCCAGCTCACCGGCGCGCGCCATGAACGCCCGGATGTCCTTGGGCAGGCAGCCGCCGCCGAAGCCGATCCCGGCCCGCAGGAACTTGTGCCCGATCCGCTCGTCGTAGCCGATGGCCTCGGCGAGCTTCGCGACGTCGCCACCGCCCGCCTCGCAGACCTCGGCCATGGCGTTGATGAAGGAGATCTTGGTCGCCAGGAACGAATTCGCCGACGTCTTCACCAGCTCCGCCGTCGGGTAGTCCGTCACGACGAACGGGGTGCCCTCGGCGAGCGGCTTCGCGTACACCTCGCGCAGCAGCTGCTCGGCCCGCTCGCTGTTCACGCCGACAACGATCCGGTCCGGGTGCAGCGTGTCGTTCACGGCGAAGCCCTCGCGCAGGAACTCCGGGTTCCACGCCAACTCCGCGTGCCGCGGCAGCAGTTCGGTGAGGCGGGTCGCCGAGCCGACCGGCACGGTCGACTTGCCGACGACGAGCGCGCCCTCCTTCAGGTGCGGCGCGAGCGAGGCGAAGGCGGAGTCGACGTAGCTCATGTCACAGGCGTACTCGCCGTGCTTCTGCGGGGTGTTCACGCACACGAAGTGCACATCGCCGAACTCGCCGGCCTCCGCGAAGTCCATCGTGAAGCGCAGCCGCCCGCTCGAACCCTCGAACCCCGAGACGTGCTTGCGGAGCAGCTCCTCGAGGCCGGGCTCGTACATCGGGACCTCGCCCCGCGTGAGCATGTCGATCTTCTCGGGCACGACGTCCAGGCCGAGCACCTCGAAGCCGAGCTCGGCCATGGCCGCGGCGTGTGTCGCGCCGAGGTAGCCGGTGCCGATCACGGTGATCTTGAGGGCCATATCGGGGGGCTCCAGAGGTGTGGGTGCTACAGGGCGCTGCCGAGCATAGCTGTGGCATGTGCAGGCGCCTCACCGGGCAACTTTCCCTCTGTCGCACAGCTCACGTATCCGCACGGGGAGCGGCGGCCTAAGATTCAGGTTACTTAACGGTAATTAGCATCAGTAAAAGCGTGTCTTGGAGTGTGAGAGACCTTGGCCGGATCGGCTGACTTCGACCTGTACCGCCCGTCCGAGGAGCACGACATGCTCCGCGACACGATCCGTGCGCTGGCCGAGGCGAAGATCGCCCCGCACGCCGCCGCGGTGGACGAGGAGGCGCGCTTCCCGCGCGAGGCCCTCGACGCGCTCACCGCCTCGGACCTGCACGCCGTGCACGTACCCGAGGAGTACGGCGGCGCGGGCGCGGACGCGCTCGCCACGGTCATCGTGATCGAGGAGGTGGCGCGCGTCTGCTGCTCGTCCTCCCTGATCCCGGCGGTGAACAAGCTCGGCTCCCTCCCCGTGATCCTCTCCGGCTCGGAGGAGCTGAAGAAGAAGTACCTGGGCCCGCTGGCCAAGGGCGACGGCATGTTCTCGTACTGCCTGAGCGAGCCGGACGCGGGCTCCGACGCGGCGGGCATGAAGACCCGCGCGGTACGCGACGGCGACTCCTGGGTCCTCAACGGCGTGAAGCGCTGGATCACCAACGCCGGCGAGTCCGAGTACTACACGGTGATGGCGGTCACGGACCCGGAGAAGCGCTCGAAGGGCATCTCGGCTTTCGTCGTCGAGAAGTCGGATCCGGGCGTCTCCTTCGGCGCCCCGGAGAAGAAGCTCGGCATCAAGGGCTCGCCGACCCGCGAGGTCTACCTCGACAACGTGCGGATCCCCGCCGACCGCATGATCGGCGCCGAGGGCACCGGCTTCGCGACCGCGATGAAGACCCTCGACCACACCCGCATCACGATCGCCGCCCAGGCGCTCGGTGTCGCGCAGGGCGCCCTCGACTACGCCAAGGGCTACGTCCAGGAGCGCAAGCAGTTCGGCAAGCCGATCGGCGACTTCCAGGGCGTCCAGTTCATGCTCGCGGACATGGCCATGAAGATCGAGGCCGCCCGCCAACTGACGTACGCGGCCGCCGCCAAGTCGGAACGCGGCGACAAGGACCTGACCTTCGCGGGCGCCGCGGCCAAGTGCTTCGCCTCGGACGTCGCCATGGAGGTCACCACGGACGCCGTCCAACTCCTCGGCGGCTACGGCTACACCCGCGACTACCCGGTCGAGCGCATGATGCGCGACGCCAAGATCACCCAGATCTACGAGGGCACGAACCAGGTCCAGCGCATCGTCATGGCCCGCAACCTGCCGTAACGCCCGCCACACGCCGAAGGCCCCTGATACCCCGCACGGATCAGGGGCCTTCGTGCGTCCGGCGCCGGTGTGCCCTGGTCTCCGGGAGTGCCGCCAGGTAGCCGCCGTCCACGGGCAGGCAGATGCCGTTGACGTACGAAGAGGTGGGGCCGGCCAGGAAGGCGATGGCGTCGGCGATCTCTTCGGGCGAGCAGAGGCGGCCGAGCGGGTAGTCGGCCTCGACGCGGGCGCGGGCCGCGGGGTCGCGCCAGCGGTGGGCGTTGCGTTCGACGGGTACGAAGCCGGGCTTGACGACGTTGGTGCGCACCCCCAGTGGTCCCCACTCGGTGGCCGCCGCGCGGGCGAGGGCGCCGAGGCCCGCCTTGGCGACCGCGTACGGGGCGCAGTCGGGCGCGGCGCCGTGCGCGTGCACCGAGCCGACGAGGACCACGGACGCGGGCCCCTCGCCCTTGCACCGCACCAGCTCGGCGGCGGCCTGCCAGGCGGAGACCAGCCCGACGTCGAAGACCTTGTGCCACTGCGAAGGGGTCAACTCACCCAGTGGTACGCGTAGTTCGTGCAGGAGTGAGTGCACGAGGACGGAGGGGGGCTCGGGGGCGGCGTCGAAGGCCCGCCGGATGAGGGCCGGTTCGGTGGCGTCGCCGACCAATGCTGCGTGTACGGAAGGGAGTTGGCGCACCGTCGGGTCCCGGTCGACCGCGACGACATGCGTACCGCCGGTGGCGAGCCGGGCGACGATCGCCCGGCCGACCCCACCGGCGGCACCGAGAACGAGAGCGGACGTCATGACGACATCCTGGCCTCAGAGCCTGTGTCGTATCCCCGGTCGGGCGCGCGGCGTCTGGCACGCACGCTCGCCGCGTTGCCAAAAAGCCCTGGTAGCTCCGCTACAAGGACTTTCCGGCGCCTTGCGATCGCACGCACCAGACGCCGCGCGCTGATCCGACCGGGGATACGACACAGGCTCTCAGTCGCTGGAGACCGTGACCTTCTCGTCGTTGTTGAACTGGTCGACGAGCTGCTTGACCTTGGCCTTGTCCCACAGCAGGTTGCCGCCGACGCTGCCGCTCGTCGGCATGTTCATGGACTTGCCGTCACCGCCGTTGGCCGCCTTCATCGCCAGGAACATCTTGCCCAGCGACCACAGGCTCATGTCCTTGTCGACGGTGAGCGAGTCCAGGCCCGCACCCATCGTCGGGTACAGCGTGAACGGGTTCAGGACGGTGCCGGGCGAGGACACCTTCTGCGCGAGCGCCCCGAGGAACTGCTGCTGGTTCTTGGTGCGCTGCAGGTCGGACTGGGCGAAGGCGTGCCGCGTACGGACGAAGGCGAGGGCCTGCTGGCCGTCCAGGGTCTGCTCGCCCTTCTGGAAGTCGGCCCCGGACCACTTGTCCTTGAAGCCCTCCTTCAGGTTCATGTCGACGCCGCCGACCGCGTCCACGATGCTCGCGAAGCCACCGAAGCCGATCTCCGCGTAGTGGTCGATGTGCAGCCCGGTGTTGGACTCGACGGTGCGCACGAGCAGCGTCGGGCCGTCCTCCGCGTAGGCGGCGTTCAGCTTCGTCTGACGCCCGGTGGCCGGGTACGTCTTGCCGGACTCGGCGCCCTTGTACGAAGGGATCTCGACGTTCGAGTCACGCGGCAGCGAGACGAGGGTGTCCCCGTTGGAGCCGACGTGCAGGATCATCATCGTGTCCGTGCGCTTGCCCTCGGCGGAGCCGGTGTGCAGCTTCTTCTTGTCCTCGGACGTCATGCCCTCGCGGCTGTCGGTGCCGACGATCAGGTAGTTCGTGCCGTCGCCCGCCTCCGGCCGGTCGATGACCTTCGACAGGTCGACGTCGCGGTGCAGCTTCGAATCGGCCCAGAAGTACGTGCCGACGCTCGCGACGACCACCACGACGACCACGGCCAGGACGGTCCGCTTGATGCGCTTGCCCCAGTTGGGGGGCCGCACCGGGCGGCCGGTCGGCGGACCGTAGTCGCCACCGTCGTCGAAGCCGGGGCCCCGGCCGCGGCCGCCGGGCTGGCCGTAGACCTGTCCCGTGTTGTACCCGTCGTCGTACGACGGGTTGTAGCCGCCACCGTCGTACGGGGGCGGCGGCTGCTGCTGCGGCACGGGGCGCTGCACGTGCGGCATGGCACGGACGCCTTCCGGGCGCGTGCTGCCGCTGCCGCGGCCGTATCCGCCGCGGCCCGCGCCGCCCTGCCTGTCGCTCCGCCCGTCGGGCCAATCATTCATAGGGCTCAGTGTGCCGTGCTCGAATACGTGCCTTACAAGCCCTGAAGTGAAATCGCACCAGTGCTGTTGCAGAGCTAACACATTCGGCGCGCGCATAAGGTTGGTGCCATGACAGACCTGGCCCACGGCCCGGAATCGGATATTCCGGGCAAGCCGACTTCCTCTTCCCGCACGACGTTGTCGCACATCATGACGCACAACGACACCAATCTCCTCGGCACGGTGCACGGTGGCGTGATCATGAAACTGGTCGACGACGCGGCGGGTGCCGTGGCCGGCCGGCACTCGGGCGGACCCGCGGTGACGGCCTCCATGGACGAGATGGCGTTCCTCGAGCCGGTGCGCGTGGGCGACCTGGTGCACGTGAAGGCGCAGGTGAACTGGACGGGGCGCACGTCGATGGAGGTCGGCGTGCGGGTCCTCGCCGAGCGCTGGAACGAATCGACGCCCGCGCAGCAGGTCGGCTCGGCCTACCTGGTCTTCGCCGCGGTCGACGCGGACGGCAAGCCCCGCACGGTCCCCCCGGTCGAACCCGAAACCGACCGCGACCGCCGCCGCTACCAGGAAGCCCAAATTCGCCGCCAACACCGCCTGGCCCGCCGCCGCGCCATCAAGGAACTGAGGGCGCAATCAGGCGAGGATTGAGCAGGCTTTCCAAGCCCGTGCGGCGCTTGAGCACGTCTTTCAAGCCCGTGCGGCGCTTGAGCACGTCCTTTCAAGCCCCTGCGGCGATTGAGCAGCGGGGTCCGGGGCAGCGCCCCGATCTTTTCAGCCACGGCTCCGTGGCTGCGGTCGCGGGGCTCCGCCCCGGCCCCGCGCCTCAATCGCCGGCGGGGCTTGATCTGCTCACCCGCACACCACCTGGTCCCCGGTAACCGCCCCGAACGACCCAGCGTCGGCGTCCTGCGCCCGCACCGCCCGCACACCCTCGTAGTCCGCCCCGGCCACCACCTTCAACACCGGCCCGAGCCCATCCACCGCCTTCATCTCCGCCCCCGGCAAAGCCGCCGCAAGCGACTTCGCCGACCGGTCCCACCCGGGGTCGTACAGCACAGTCGTCCGCCCCACCGTGAGGTCATCCGCGTTGACGGGCGCCCCCGACGTCCGGAACCCCGTCCGCTTCAGCGCCGAGTCCACCTTCTTGCCGAGCCCCGAGGACTTCGTCCCGTTCTCGACCTGGACACGGATCTCCTTCGGCGAGACGTCGACCACCGCCGCCTTCTTCGCCTTCGGCCGGTGCTCGGCGAGCGGCTTGTCCTCGCGCAGCGACTTGAACAGCGTCGCCGACTTCTTGTCGTCCCACTTCACCGTGGAGCCGATGTTCGGCACGGAGTAGCTCATGTTCCCGATCGGCACGGTCGTGAACTCCGAGGACGACGGCGAGAAGTTCCGCATGGCCCGCGCCAGGTCCACCATCTCGTCCGCCCCGAACCCCTTGTCGGCCCGGACCGAGTTGAGCAGCGTAGAGGCGACACCGCGGAACCGGACCGGATTGAGCAGCACGCCCGACGACGTCGCCTTCGAGATCAGCGCCGCCATGAACCGCTGCTGGCGCTGCATCCGGCCGAGGTCGCCCGCACTGTCCATGTGCCGGGCCCGCACGTACTGGAGGGCCTCCCCGCCGTTCAGCTTGTGGGTGCCGGCGTCCAGATCGAGGCCGGTGTAGGAGTCCTTGAGCGGGGAGTCCGTGCAGATGTCGACGCCGCCGAGCTCGTCGACCGTCTTCATGAAGCTGGTGAAGTCGACCTCCAGGTAGTGGTCGAGCTTCACCTTCGTCATGTGCTCGACCGTGCGCAGCGTCAGGGCGGGCCCGCCCTCCGCGTACGCCGCGTTCAGCTTCACGGGGTGCTGGTGGTGCTTCTCGCCGCTGTTGATGTCGGTGTGCGCCGGGATCTCCGCGTACGAGTCGCGGGGGAGGGAGACGACGGAGGCGCGCTCGTGGTTCGCCGAGATGTGCACGATCATCACGGTGTCCGTGCAGTGGCAGGGCGCGCCGCCGAGCTTGTACTTCTGGCGCTCCTCTTCGCTGATCTTGTCGCGGCCGTCGGTGCCGACGAGCAGCACGTTCATGCCGCTGCCCGCCGCCGGCCGGTTCTTCATGTCCTTGAAGGGGTCGATCCGGTGCAGCCCGCCGTCGATACCGGTGACGAGCGCGTGCCCGACACCGGCCGCGGCGAGCACCGTCACCGAGACCGCCGTCGCTACCCGCATGGCCCACCGCGACTTCTTCCTGAGCGGCGGCCGGCCGGGCCCGCGGGCCTGCCCCTGGGAACGGGAAGGCCGCTGCGGACGGTCGGGGGAGCGGGGCGGCGTGGGCACCGGGGGACACCTCCGCGACGGTGGGCGTGGGACGCGAGCACAGTAGGCCCATACGATCTGCTGACCACGGCAGCGACTCGGTGGCGCGCGCCCGTGTCCCCCATTAGCGGTAACGTGACCCGCGATGAACGCAACCGCCAGCTCTGTCACGCAGCTCCCGGCCGTCTCCGTGATCATGCCCATCCTCAATGAGGAGCGGCATCTGAAGGAGGCCGTCGAGGCGATCCTGACGCAGGAGTACGACGGCGAGATGGAGGTCGTGCTCGCCCTCGGCCCCTCCACCGACCGTACGGACGAGGTCGCCGCGCGGCTCGTCGCCGAACACCCGAAGGTGTCCACGGTGGCGAACCCGACGGGCCGCACCCCCGCCGCCCTGAACGCCGCGATCAAGGCCTCCCGCCACCCGATCGTCGTCCGCGTCGACGGCCACGCCGCGCTCTCGCCCGGCTACATCGCCACCGCCGTGCGCCTCATGGAGGAGACCGGCGCGATGAACGTCGGTGGCATCATGCACGCCCAGGGCACCAACGCCTGGGAGCAGGCCGTCGCCGCCGCGATGACCTCGAAGATCGGTGTCGGCAACGCCGCGTTCCACACGGGCGGCGAGGCGCAGCAGGCCGAGACGGTCTATCTGGGCGTCTTCCGGCGCGAGGTGCTCGAGAAACTCGACGGTTACAACGAGGAGTTCATCCGCGCCCAGGACTGGGAGCTGAACTTCCGGATCCGCGAGTCGGGCGGCCTCATCTGGTTCTCGCCCGATCTGCTGGTCGACTACCGGCCCCGGCCGAGTGTCAGGGAACTCGCCAAGCAGTACCGGAACTACGGCCGTTGGCGGCACGTCGTCGCCCGCTTCCACTCCGGTTCGATCAACCTGCGCTACCTCGCCCCGCCGACCGCCGTGTGCGCGATCGCGGCGGGCGTCGTGGTCGGCGCCGCCCTCACGCCGTGGGGCTTCGTGATCCCCGGCGGGTATATCGCGGCGATCGTCGCGGGCTCGATCCCGGCGGGCAAGGGGCTGCCGCTGAAGGCGCGCGCCCAGATTCCCGTCGCGCTCGCCACGATGCACATGACGTGGGGCTGGGGCTTCCTGACCAGCCCGAAGTCCCTCGCGAAGAAGGTCATCGCCTCGCGCCGTCCTGCCGTGCCGCAGGAGCCCGCGGTCAACTGACCGTCAACTTCCTTACGGGGCGCGGGAGTTCGACTCCCGCGCCCCGTTCTCGTTGGAGCGTTGGGGCGTAGGAGCTACCAGGTGTAGCCCTGCTCCACCTTCATGCACGTGGAGTCGTCCGCGCCGTTCTGCGTCTGCTCCTTGTCCAGGGCCTTGCTCGCGTCCTCGTCGTCCGTGGACTCCGTGGACTTCGGGTAGGCGGTGCCCGTCTTCCAGTCGGCGCCGACGATCAGCGTCACCCCGGACACCTCCGTCGACTCCTGCACCGAACTCAGCGGAATCCCCAGGGACTTGGCGACCGCCTGCGCGTCGCCCTCCAGGTCGGCCGAGGGGTAACGGATCACCGTCTTGTCCTCGACGAGGGACTGCGCCTGGTCCGGGACCGCCTGCGTGAAGCCGTCGGCGGTGAGGGCCTGTGCCACCTGCGCGGCCCGTCCGGGCGCCGCGGGCG
Organism: Streptomyces sp. NPDC002790; assembly: GCF_040295505.1. NCBI lineage: Bacteria > Bacillati > Actinomycetota > Actinomycetes > Kitasatosporales > Streptomycetaceae > Streptomyces > Streptomyces sp. NPDC002790. The sequence goes on from NZ_JBEOVM010000105.1 coordinate 16,885, forward strand.
TCGTCGCCGTCCGCGTGCCGTTGCGCACCTGTACCGCGATCTTGTCGTCGGCCGCGGCCGGATCGTCGGACTTCTCGTCCTTCGCCTTCTCCTTGTCGCTCTTGGTGTCCTTGTCCCTGCCGTCGAGCGCGATGTCGTCACGGAGCAGCCGCCACAGCGCGCCGGCGTCCTTCGCCTTCGGCGCCACGCGCGCACCCTCGTACACGAACGGCATCGTCGTCATCGTGATCCGCTTCGGTGCGGGCCGCTTCAGCTCGTTGCTCAGGTCGTACAGCTTCTTGACCGTGTCGAGGCCGTCGTCGACGCCGAGCGCGTCCGTCGCCTTCTCGGCGAGCGTGCGCAGCTTGCCCGGGTGGCTGAACGTCGCGTTCTCGCGCAGCTCGCGCACCATCGAGCTCATGTACATGTGCTGCGCCTTGGCGCGCGCGATGTCGCTGCCGTCCTCGAAGCCGTGCCGCGTCCGCAGCCACTGCAGGGCCTGCTCGCCCTTGACGGACGTCGTGCCCTTCTTCAGCTTCAGTCCGGAGCCTTCACCCGAGCTGTTTCTGGAGTAGACGTTGGCGTTGACGCAGACCGGTACGCCGCCGATCGCGTCGGCCATCGACACGACGCCGGAGAAGTCGACCATCATGTAGTGGTCGATGTGGATGCCGGTCATCTGCTCCCAGGTGGCGACCGTGCAGCCGGCGCCGCCGCGGGCCAGCGAGGTGTTCACCATCTGCCGGGAGACCGTCGCCTCGTACACCTTGCCGGTCTTCGGGTCGGTGCACTGCGGCAGCCGGGTCAGGGTGTCGCGGGGCATGCTCACCACGGACATGTTGCTGCGGTCGGCCGACAGGTGCAGCAGCATCTGTACGTCGGCCAGCGGGGCGGAGCCGACGCTCTGCTTGTGCCCGCCGAGCTTCAGGTTCTCCTTGGTGTTCCGGCTGTCGGAGCCGATCAGCAGGATGTTCAGCGGCCGCTGGCCCGCCGCGTTCGGCGTCGGCTCGGGGACCTTGTGCTCGCCGAGATTGAGCTTGCCCGTGTCGAGGTTGCCGTTCAGATGCCGGTAGTAGAGGTATCCGGCGCCGGCCGTGCCGATGATCAGGAACGCGAGGATGCTCGCGGTCCAGCGAAGTATTCGTCGTCTGCGGCGGCGCGGCCGGACGCCCGCGCGCTGCCTGCTGCGAGTGGTGCGGCCGCGGCTGTCCGCGTCCCCACCCGGGGCGTCGCCGCCCGGTGCCTCCTCGTACAGGCTGTCGTCCCACCCCAGGTCGGACGCCTGATCCGGTGGTTCGCCCCGCCCGGCAGGCCGCCGTGTGCGCTCCCCACGCACAGTGCCTCGCCCCATGTCGTACCCCGCCCTCCCCGCCCGGTGACAGCGACTCGGCCGCCCACTGTCACTTACTTAGACAGTCAACAGGCGGCCGAGGTTGGTCACTTGGCGCACACAGCCTTGTCCGCTGTTGTCTTGTCGACCTCCGGCGCCTTCGCCGAGGCTCCGTCGACGGGTGTCCCCGCACCCTTGAAGTCGCCGCCGAGGATGAGGGTCATCGCCGGCAGCCCCTGGTCGTTCTTCTCGCTCTTGCCTTCCTTCAGCGCGGACGCCGGAAGGCCCATGATGTCCGCGAGCCGCCGGGCCTGAGAGGCCTGGTTCGGCGCGTATTCGAGGCTCGTCTTCGCCTGATTCGGCTTGTTGCCCATCTGGCTCGACTTCAGTACGCCCTCAGTGTTCTGCAACTCCGTGAGAGTTTCCTGAGCGGCGCCCGTCCTGCCGCTGCCGTTGTAGATGTTGACGCGGACCGCGGAGGCGGCGGACTTGGAGCCCTTGAGCTTCGCGTCCTGCTTCTCCTTCTGCTTCTTCTTCGTCTCCGTGAGGGAGACGTCGTTCTTGATCGCGTTGAAGACCGGGGGCCCCGCCGTCGGGTTCACGACGACGGTCACCGGGGTGTCCTCCGCCGGGTTGTCGATCACGGGAACCGTGGTGAACGACAGGTTCTTCGGCGGCACCTTCCTGATTTCCAGGGCCAGGTCCTTGAGGCTGTTCAGGCTGCCGATGCCCTTGTCGACGGTGAGCGCCTTGGTCGCGGCCTCGGCGAGGCTGGTCAGCTTGCGGGGATTGGTGAGCGTGTCGCTCGAACTCATCTTGCGGGCGAGCGAACCGAGGAACTGCTGCTGCACCTTGATCCGGTCCAGGTCGCCCTGATTGCCGAAGCTGTGCCGGGTGCGCAGGAAGGCCAGCGCCTGCTCGCCCTGCAGATTGTGGGTGCCCGCGGTCAACTTGAGGTGCGAGTCCGGGTCGTTGACGTCCTTGGCGACACAGACGTTGACCCCGCCCACGGCACTGGACAGCGTCTTCACCGCGTTGAAGTCCGCCATCATGAAGTGGTCGACGGTGATGCCCGTGACCGCCTTGACGGTCTTCATGACGCAGCCCGCGTCGCGGTCGGACTGCCCGAGGCTCGTGTTGAAGCGGCTGTTCGGCGTGCCCTTGATGGTCTCGAGCGTGCCGTCCTTCTGCTTCACCTGACAGTCCGGCACATCCACGACGAGGTCGCGCGGAATGCTCAACGCGGTCGCGTTCGTACGGTCCTTGGAGACGTGCAGCAGCACGTTCGTGTCGGCGTGGCCGACGCTGCCCTTGTCCCCGTAGCCCTCGTTGCCCTTGCCGGTGCGCTTGTCGGTGCCCATGACGAGGACGTTGATCGCCTCGTCCTTGGCGAAGCCGTTCTTGGCGCCGACGACGTCCTGCGAGGTGATGTTGCCGTTGAGGTGCTCCCAATACCAGTAGCCGACTCCGGCGCCCACCAGGACGACCATGGCCATGCCGCCGGCCGTCCACAGCATGATCTTCTTGGCCTTCGACTTCTTCTTCGGCCGCGAACGCCGCCGGCCGGGTCCCTGCTCCTGCGTCGCCGGAGCCTCGCGGCGCCTGCGCTGCGGGGGAACGTCACGACGGCCTCCGCCGCCCTGCGGGTTGCCACGGCGCGGGCCGTCACCGCGCGGCGCGTCTCCGCGCGGAGCGGTGCGGCGGGGGCTCGGTACTGCCGACTGCCCAGCGGAGGGGGTCAGTCGCAGTTCGTAGTCACCGGTGTGGGGGTTGAGCACCCACTGATCTGCCGGGTCGATGTTCTCGGCCCGCCCACGGCCTTGCGCGTCCACGGTTGTCTGTGTCCTCCGTCGGGGCCACGCGGCGCCCCACCCCCCTTAAAAGCGGGCGCCCGGTCAAGTCGGTCAGTAGTGCGCGACCGGCTCGCAAGCATGGCCGGGTGCACCGGATCGCTCACACTATCCGCCCAGTTCAGCGTCAAGCGAGGACGGTGACAAATTCCACTCCCCTACAACTGGGCATTCCGGGCCATTTCTTGAACCTGTGAGTCGGCTGATGACTTCCGCTTTACCCAGGGGCCGTTGAGGCGGCGCCCGGCCGCCCGAATTCAGCCGCAGGAGTCCTGCCCGGCGGTGTTGCCGCGGAAAGTGGGGGCGGGGGAGACGCCGGACTTCCCGTCGCTGCCTTCCTCGCCGCCGGATGTGCCGTATTCATCGGACCCGTCGGATCCGGTGGAGTATCCATCCGATTCGACGTCTGTGCCGGATTCGTCCTGCGCGCCGTACTCCTCGTCCGCGGGCGCCTGTTCGGCCACCTTCACGGGCGTGTCCTTGCGCAGCTGGTCGAACAGCCGGTCGGCCGCGGGCTGGACGAGCTGATCGCGGTTGGCGTTGTAGGTGTACGACTCGCGGGGCACCGTCAGGAACCGGATGCGCTCGGCCGGGATGCCGCGCATGCCGCGCACCAGGTCGTAGAGCCCGCGCAGGCTGGCGAGGCCGGGGTCGGTGGTCAGCGAGGAGGTGGCGGCGTCGAGCACGGGATAGAGCCGGGTCGGGTTCAGCAGCACGCCGTTGCTCTGCACCTTCTTGGCGAGCGCGCCGAGGAACCGCTGCTGACGGTCCATCCGGTCGGTGTCGCTGCCGTTGCCGAGGCTCTTGCGGGCGCGTACGTAGCCCAGGGCCTGCTCGCCGTTCAGGTGGTGGGTGCCCGCGGCCAGCCGCACATGCGCGTCGTCGTCGTCCATCGGCCGGTCCAGGCACACGCTGACCCCGCCCACGGCGTTCACCATGTCCTTGAACCCGTCGAAGTCCACGACCATGTGGTGGTCGACCCGGACCCCCGTCATCTTCTCGACCGTGCGGATCGTGCAGGCCGAACCGCCCACCTCGAAGGCGTAGTTGAACATCGCGAACATCGCGTCGTGCTTCTGGCCGTCCGGCTCCCGGCAGGCCGGCACGTCGGTCATCAGGTCACGCGGGAACGAGACGGCCGTCGCGCTCTTCCGGTCCGCCGCGACGTGCAGCAGGATCGTGGTGTCGGAGCGCTGGGTGCCGTCGTTGCGGCCGTACTTCCCGTTCCTGCCCGCCCGCGAGTCGGAGCCGATGAGCAGCAGGTTCTGCGCGCCCTCGGCGAGCACGGTGGGCCGTTCCTTCTCGTAGCGCGCGAGCTCGGTGGCGGCGTCCGTGTCCTCGGTGATGTTCCCGTTGAGCCTGTCGTACGCGACCCAGCCGACGCCGCCCGCCACGAGCACCAGGACCGCCGCGCAGACCGCCGAGTACCGCAGCCATCTCCTGCGCCGCCGCACACGCCCCGCGCCGGTGGGCGAGGAGCCGTGGGCCGGCCCGGGTTCCGGGGGCGTGGCAGTGGAGTCGGTCACGTACAGGTCCCCCTCATGGAAACGTAGGCGTACCTACGACCATGAACCCCGCCGCGCGGGCGGGCCGGGGGAGCTGAGCCGAACGGGCTAGCTTGTCTGCCGCACGGGTTCAGCGGGCGGTCGCGGTGACGCGCTCACTCTCCACGCGCTTGGCGAGGGCCTCTTCCTCGAGCTGGTCGAGGTTGCGGCACAGCACGACGGAACCGCCGGTGGCCAGCGGCGCGTAGAGGCCCGCGGCGAGCCCCCGCCAACTGTCGTATGCAAGCCCGGACAGCAGCCGCGAACCGGGTCCGGTGAGGCCGAGCCCGGTGGCGTCGGCCGCGGCCTTCTCCACCACCTCGGCGCCCGTCCACTCGGCGCCGGCCACGACGAGCGCGGGCTCGTCCGCGTCGACGGGTGCGAAGGGGGCGAACCGGTCGCCCTGCCCCGGCACTTCCACGGCGTAGTCGACGAAGCCCTCGGGGGGCTGCGGGAACCGTCCGCCGAGCGGCCGCAGCGCGAGCGCGACCCGCTCCCCGGAACAGGCACGCGCGGCATCCAGCGTGTCAGGCCCGCTCACCACAAGATCCGCACCGCTCGGATCCCCACCCACATCGGCAACGACGCCGACGGACGAACAGGCCAACAGCCACACCGCGCTCTGCCAGTGGGCGGGCAGCAGGAGCGCGAGCCGGTCACCGGGCTCGGCATTCAGCTCGCCCTGCAGCAGATTGGCGGTCTTGGCCACCCAGTTCGCGAACGTGGCCACGGACAACTCCACGCGCTCCCCGGTCGCGTCGTCGTAGAAGGTGACGAGCGGCCGCCCCGGATCGACATCGAGAGCGGCTTGAAGCAGAGCAGCGGGAGTACGCGGTACGACATTCACACGCCCAGCGTACGTGCCGAGCCCGGCCCCCTGCCCGGGACGGCCGACGCCCCCGCCTTGGGCAATCCGCCTCCCCACCCGTTGCGGGGGACCGCGCCGCCGCCTTGGGCAATCTGCCGCCTTGGGCGGCAGATTGCCC
>NZ_JBEOVM010000106.1:0-17872 GCF_040295505.1 Streptomyces sp. NPDC002790
GTCTCGTAGCGGAGCTACTAGGGCATTTCGGCAACGCCGCGAGCGTGCGTGCCAGACCCCGCGAGGCAGACGGGACTTTCGAAACACGCCCTAGGGGGCACGCCGCTCGGGCCGAGTGGACCCCAGGCGCTGTCTCAGAATTGGGCTACCTGCCGCCCGGCGACGAGGGCTGACGCAGCAGGGCGAGGGCCGCGTCGAAGGCCGAGTCGCGGTTCTTCGTGAACTCCTCGTCGGTGAACACCGGTGCTCGCACATTCGGCGGGATGCCGATGCCGTCGTACGTCGTGCCCGAGCGGTTCAGGAACAGCTCATTCGGCAGCCACACCTCCATGCCGTTGGGGAGCGTGCGCGTGAGGGTGTCGGAGAAGACGCCCTGCGTGGGCTGCCCGACGCGCACCGTGGTGCCGGGCCGGTCGATGAGTGCCTGGGTGAACGTCTCGCCCGCACTGACCGTCGAGCCGCCGGTGAGCACGGCGATCGGGCCCGTGTAGAGCGGTACCCCGTGCGCCGGCGGCACGTCGATGGGCTGCGGGCGCGTGTACTGCGTGCGCTTGCGGTACGCGGTGTACGGCCTGTCCGTGAGGCGCTCCGCGATGTGCAGGCCGAGCGAGTCGTAGCCACCACCGTTGATCCGCAGATCGATGATCAGGCCCTTGAGGGAACGCGCCCGGCGCTCGTTCAGCACGGCGTCCAGCGCTTTGTCGAGCTCCGCTACATGGACGGCGTACGACTGCTCGTCGCCCGCGTACCCGGCGAATCCGGAGATCCGCAGATAGCCCTGCCCTCCGGGCAGGTCCGCGTAGCCGATCCGGCCGCCCGCGAACCGGTGCAGCTCGCGGCCGGCGAGGTCGCGCCGTTCCACGAACTTCTGCACCTTGGCGTCGAGTTCGGGTCCCGGCGCGACGGTGCCGGGACGGACCTGCCCGAAGTGCCGGTCGCCGTCGATGACCGCGACGTGCGCGTCGTACAGCGGCTTTACCATCTCGGTGAAGAGGGCGAAGAGTCCGTCGCGCGTGGTGTCGGCGTGTACCCGGGGCCGGTACTCGTCCCGGACGGCGTGCCAGTCGATGCCCTTGGCTGCGAAGAACGGATAGTTCTCTTCGAAGGACTGCCAGAAGACGTCGAACGCCGTCAACGGATCCTGCGGCATCGGCCGCGTGCAGGCCTCCGGCAGCCGCGCGAGCCGGTGCAGTTCGCGGTGGCCGGGCGAGCCGGACAGGCTCAGCGTCTTTGGGCGCACCGTGAGGACGGTTCCTTCGGAGTCCGTGTAGGTGCCGGGGCCGGTCCGCCGTGCGGTATCGCCCGGCACGCAGCCGACCCGGGACGTCTGGTACTGCCGCAGCCGCCCGTCCGTGATCGAGAGCACCGTGCCGTAGCCGTCCACGCGCCAGACGCCCTCTGCGCCCATGGGCCCGGCCGCCGCCGCGGGCGTCACGGCCACTGTTCCGCCCACCAGCGCGAGTGCCGCGATCGCCGTCGCCGCTCTGGAAGTCCTGTGTCGCATCGCGGATACCTCTCCCCGTTCGCATCACTGCCTGACCCCGTCGACGATCGTTGACGGGGTGGGCAGGGGGCCATCCGGTGGCCCGGATGATCGACAGGGGGGTTAACCCGAACGCCCGGACGGCGTAGGCGGGTTGCGGGCCGGCCGGGGATCTCAGTGCGGCCACGTCGCGTGTCCAAGGGGCCCCGCAAGCCCGCCCTAGGCGTAGTCCTTGAGTTTTTCGGTTTCGAGGGTGAGGGTGACGGGGGCGGGGATGCGGACCGTGGCGCCGTAGTGGTACGGGCGGCGATTCTGGTAGACGCCGTTCTCGGGGGCGCTGTGGACGACGACCGTGCCGTTGTCGCGGTCGACGAGCAGGTACACCGGGATGCCCGCGTACGCGTAGGCGCGGGGCTTCTCCTGGCGGTCGCGGCGGTCGGTGTCGCGGTCCTTGGAGGTCACTTCGACCGTCATGAGGACGCCGTCGGGGGAGGCCCACTCTGCCTTTCCGGCGAAGTAACCGCTCGGTGCCAGGGTGCCGTCCGGTTTGATGCAGCCCTTCCTGTACGTGTCAATCCGCAGGCCCTGCTCCGGATATAGGGCCAGTTCGGGGCGTTGCATCATGCACTGGCGGATCAGCCACATGGTGATCTCTCCGTGGTCGCCGTCAGGCACGGGCTTGACCTCTAGCTTTCCGTCGAGCAGTTCCAAGGTCACCGTCTCGGGCGCGACGCGGGCGAGTTCCTCGAAGTCCTCGACGTCGATGGGGCCGTGCTTCACGAGCAGCCGTCCGTCCCAGAACTCGAGTTTGTTGCGCAGGGTCTCCGGAGCCCTGCGGTTCAGTTCCTCGAAGTCCTCCATGCTCATCTGCGGGCGGTCGGCGGTGCCAGGGGTCATGGGTGTGCCTCCTCGCCTCCATCGTGCCCCGGATGTACCGGACCGGATCGTCGACGCGGTCATACGCGTGTCCTCTCGCCGCGGGGGATCATTGCCGCGCGGGCCTGGGCGGCGCGGGCGCGGACGGCTTCCGGGGTGAGTGGGGCGGCCGGCCGGTACGAGGTGCGCGTGCCCTGGCAGAGGCAGCAGATGCCGCCGGGCAGGGACTCGGGGTGGCCGGGCGCACCGCATTTCGCGCATTCCATGAGGCGCAGGACCGTGCGGGGCGCGGGTGGCGGCGGGGGCGGGAGTTTGTCTGTCAGGCGGCGGCGCAGCAGTGCCGCCGGGCTGTGCACGGGGGTCGGGAGACCGGCCGTCAGCGCGTGCAGCAGGGTCTCCTCGGTGGCATCCCGCTCCTCCGGCGCGAGCCGTGCGCACTCGGCGGCGGACAGCGCCAGCGACGGTGCCGTGCGGCCGAGGGCGGCGAGGAGGATCAGCGCGCGGCTGCGGGTGGGGGCGGGGCCCCGGGCCGGTTCGGGTTCCTCCGACGCCGCCTCCGGTACGTCGCCTCTCACGTACGCCGTCCACCACGCGTCGCTCCGCGCCGTGCGGGAGAACCAGGTGCGGGTCACCCAGCGGGCGCTTCCCGAGCCCTGCACGTGTTCGCGGCCGCGCCTCAAGTGCCCGGCCCGCTGCAGGTTGTTGAGTGCCGTACGCATGGCCGCCTGGCCGTACGGGAGGATGCCCGCCAGGGTCTTCACCGAGATGTCCGACCCGTCGGGCAACCGGTCGATGAATCCGGCGATGTGCGCCTCGCGGGGCGGGAGGGGGTGAAATCACCGGCAGAGCGGGGGAGTTCGTCGGGTGCGGAGCGTTTGCCGTAGCCCGGGTTCGCTTGCGGGTGGTGCGCAGCACTAAAGTTGGCGTCAGCCACGGGATCTCCTGTGTTGAGATCTTGTTGGTTAGGCCCCCGCAGGTGTTGCTAGCACCTGGCGGGGGCCGTTCGTATTTCGGGCACCGTAGAGCGTCGTCACCCTCCGTGGCAAGATGGTGTCAGAAAGTGTCCGGTATTGACGAGCGTGCTCGCCGCACTCGCCAACTCGCAGGGAGGGTGGGTGGGTTGAGACCCACCTCCCAATCCTTGAAAGCAGGGCTCGGGGCCCGGGGCTTGAGTGTCGGGGTGGTCGTTACGGGGTGAGGGTCAGCGCTGGTAGTGGTAGCGGCAGGCGGCGATGCGGATCTCCTCACTGACGCTGTGGACGAGACGGTGCTCGTCGGTGATGCGACGGGGCCAGTACCCCTGAAAGCCGTGCCTCAGTGGCTCCGGTTTGCCGATGCCCTCGTTCCCGTTGCGGGCGATGTCTTGGAGGAGGGTGTTGATGCGCTTGAGGACCCTGCGGTCCTGGGCCCGCCACCAGACGTAATCGGACCAGGCCTTTTCATGCCAGACGAGTTTCAATCGAGCGTCTCCCGGACGACGCCCTGACCGCTCTCCAGGTCATTGATCGCCTGGAGGACCCGTCGCGCGTTCTCCGGGCTGCGTAGCAGGTATGCCGTCTCCTTCAGGGACTCGTACTCGTCGAGTGCCACGATCACGACCGGGTCGCGACCCGCGCGAGTCACTATCACTTCCTCGCGGTCGTCGACCACAGCATTCAGCGTCTCCGCGTACTTCGTGGGTCGGGCGGAAGACGATCAGACCTTCGCCGGTTCCTGCGCGGGCGCCGGGGCCGACGGGTTCGCCTCCGCGTGGGCCTCGGGGGACTCGCCCGCGGAGACGTCCGCGTTCAGGTCGACCAGCATCTGCTTGCTGAAGCCGAAGAAGTACGTGGCGACGAAGCCGACGACGTAGCCGACCAGCAGGCCGCCGCCGTAGATCGCGGCCGTGGTGCCCCAGCCGTGGTTGCCGTCGAGCAGCGGGAAGAGTGCCCAGCCCGACGGGCCGATGGCCGTGGAGCCGACCTTGTCGCCGATCATCGAGAAGAAGCCGATGAACGCGCCGCCCGCCGCGCCGCCGACGCACGCCGTGATGAAGGGGCGGCCCAGCGGGAGCGAGACGCCGTAGATGAGGGGTTCGCCGACGCCGAGGAAGCCCGCCGGGAGCGCCGACTTGATCGTGTTGCGGATCGACTTGTTGTGCTTGAGGCGCTTGAAGACCGCGATCGCGCAGCCGACCTGGCCCGCGCCCGCCATCGCCAGGATGGGCAGCAGGACCGTGAAGCCCTGCTGCTCGATGAGGGTGGTGTGGATCGGGATCAGGGCCTGGTGCAGGCCCAGCATGACCAGGGGGAGGAAGAGGCCGCCGAGGACCAGGCCGGCGAACGCGCCGGTGTTGTCGAGGAGCCAGTTGGCGCCCGTGCCGATGCCCGTGGAGATCTCACCGGCGACGTACATCAGGCCGAAGATCGTGACCAGTCCCGAGACCAGGACCGTGATGGTGGGGGTCACGAGGACGTCGACCGCCTCCGGGACCCACTTGCGGCACCACTTCTCCACGTAGACCGCGAGGACCGCCGCGCCGAGCGCGCCGAGGACGCCGCCCTGGCCGGGGCTGAGCTTCTGTCCGAAGGCGGTGATGTCGGCGACGCCCGCGTACACGATGATCGCGGCGACCGCGCCGCCGAGAATCGGGGTGCCGCCGAACTCCTTCGCCGTGTTGTAGCCGACGAACACCGCGATCAGCGCCATGAAGCCGGAGGCGATCGCGCCGAGCGCCGGGGTGACGGCGGGCAGCCACTCCAGGTTGATCAGCAGGCCGTTGATGCCGGCGATGATGCCGCAGCCGATCAGGGCCGGGATCAGCGGCACGAAGATGTTGGCGATCTTCCGGAGGAACAGCTTGAAGGGGGTGGCGTTCTTGGCCTTCCGCTGGGCCTTCAACTCCGCGCCCTGTGCGGCCAGTTCGGCTGCGGTGAGGGGTGCGTGCGGTTCGGAGGGGGAGTCCGCTCCGGTCGGCTCGGCCGGGGTGTTCTGGCGGCCTTCCGCCACCAGCTCCTCGAATTCCGGCGTGACCCGGGCGACCTTCCCCGGGCCGAGGACGATCTGGTACGTCTCGTCGTCGACGACGCCCATGACGTCGGGCAGCGCCTTGAGCGCCTCGTCCTGGACCAGCGAACGGTCGGCGATGCCGAGCCGGAGCCGGGTCATGCAGTGGGCGACGGTGGTGACGTTCGCCGCGCCGCCGACGAGCGGCAGAATCGAGGCCGCCACGTCGCGGTTCTTGTTCTCAGCCATGGTGCGTCTTGCCTTGCTGTGCGGGGAGGGGTGGGGCGGGGGGTCGCCTCGGGAGGGGTCAGACGGTGGACGCGAGCGCGGTGCGCAGGTGTCCGTCGGACTCGGTCAGCAGGCGGGCCGCCGTCGGCCCGTCCACGTCGCCGAGCACGACGAGGATGGCGTTCTTGACCTCGCCGTCGGTCGCGGCGAGCGCGGCCTCGATGGTGGCGTCGTCGGCGCCGGTGGCGAGGGAGACGATGCGGCGGGAGCGGGCCCGCAGCTTCTCGTTCGACGCGCGTACGTCGACCATGAGGTTTCCGTACGTCTTGCCGAGCCGGATCATGGAGATCGTCGACAGCATGTTGAGCACGAGCTTCTGCGCGGTGCCCGCCTTGAGGCGGGTGGAGCCGGTGAGCAGCTCGGGGCCGACGACGACCTCGATGCCGTGGTCCGCGGCGGCGGCGAGTGCGCTGTCCGCGTTGCAGGACAGGCCGACGGTGAGTGCGCCGTAGCGGGTGCGGGCGTGTTCGACGGCGCCGATCGCGTACGGGGTGCGGCCCGAGGCGGAGATGCCGACGACGATGTCGTTCTCGGTGAGGTCGATGCCGTCCAGGTCGGCGGCGGCGAGTTCCTTGGAGTCCTCGGCGCCCTCCACGGCCTTGACCATGGCGGAGGGGCCGCCCGCGATCAGGCCGACGACCTGGCCGTTCCAGGTGTTGAAGGTGGGCGGGCACTCGGAGGCGTCGAGGACGCCCATGCGGCCCGCGGTGCCGGCGCCCGCGTAGATCAGGCGGCCGCCGCGGGCCATGCGGTCGGCGGTGCCGTCGATCGCGGCGGCGATCTGGGGGAGTTGGGCGGCGACGGCGGTGGGGACGGTGGCGTCCTCGCCGTTCATCAGCCTGGCGATCTCCTGGGTGGAGAGCTGGTCGATCTCGGCGAGTTCCGGGCGGAAGGCCTCCGTCGTGAGGGTGGCGAGCTGGGCGCGGAGGTCGGCGTAGGTGGCGTTGCCGTTGGCGTTGGCGTCGGGGGTGGCGGTCATCGGGGGCGCCTTCTGTGCGGTGGGCGGGGCGGGTTACTCGTTGCGGTGGGTCGGGGTTACGGTCGCGGGGCTCTGCCCCGGGCCCCGCGCCTCAATCGCCGGCGGGGCTTGAAAGGCCTGCTCAATCGCCGCAGGGGCTCGAAATACCAAGCCCCGCGGGGGTTTGAAAGGCCTGCTCATTCGACGCAGGGGCTTGAAATACCAAGCCCCGCGGGGGTTTGAAAGGCCTGCTCATTCGACGTAGGGGCTTGAAATACCAAGCCCCGCGGGGGTTTGAAAGGCCTGCTCATTCGACGTAGGGGCTTGGTGGCTCCAGTCCCGCCAGTGGTTGATCTTTTAAGCCTCGCCGGCGATTGAGGCGCGGGGTCCGGGGCAGAGCCTCGGGGTGGGGCGGGCATTAGTGGCGGCCTCCGCGCGGAGCGGAACGGTGGCGGTGGGCCAGGGCCTCGTAGGAGGCGGAGAGGGCAGGGGCCGCTGTTTCGTACGTGCGTTGCGCGATGCCCACGAAGAGGCAGTCCACGACCAGGAGCTGGCTGGTCCGCGAGGACATCGCCGCCGGGCGCAGTTCGCTTTCGCGGGCGATGGACGTCGTGAGTATGTGGTCCGCGTACTGGGAGACCGGGCTGCCAGGGCGCCCGGTGATCGCGATCGTGGTGGCGCCGCGCTCGAAGGCGACCCGCAGCGGCTCGATCACGTCACCCGTGGTGCCGGAGTGGGTGATCGCCACGGCCACGTCCCCGGAGCGGAGCGTCACCGCGTTGTGGACCGCCAAGTGCGGGTCGGAGTGCGCGTACGCGTGCCGGCCGATGCGCAGCAGCTTCTGCGCGAGGTCCTGGGCCACGAGTCCGGAGGCCGCCATGCCGTAGACCTCGACGCGGCCCGCGGCCGCCATGGCGGTCACGGCGGCGCCGAGCTGCGTGGTGTCGAGTGCGGCGGCGGTGTCGGCGAGGGTCTGCTGCTCGTCGTAGGCGAGCTTGGCGACGACGTCGGTCAGCGGGTCGTCCACGGCGATGTCCGCGGTGACGGCGGGGGCCCGGCCGGACTGCTGCTGGGCGGCGAGCCCGGCGAGTGCCAGGCGCAGGTCCCGGTAGCCGGGGTAGCCGAGGATGCGGGCGGTGCGGACCACCGTGGCCTCGCTGGTGGAGGTGAGCTCGGCGAGGCCGGTGACGGTCAGGGCGGCGCAGCCGGCCGGGTCCCCGGCGACCGCCTCGGCGACGCGCTGCATGGAGCGGGTCATGGACGGGGCGAGGGTGCGGACCTTGGCGGCGAGGGCGGCGGGGGCCGGCGGCGCTTCTCCGGCGAAACTTTCCTTCACGTCTTTGCTCACGTGATGAAAGATATTTTCGCGTGGCCGTGAGGTCAAGGGTCCTTCGGCCCGGGAGGCGCGGGGCTTCCGTAGGAAGGGCGCACAATTGGGGGATGGACACCATCAGCCCCTTGGAGCGGGCTCTGCATGCGGCCCGTGCGCTTGTGCTCGAGGATTTGAAGGCGGGGGACGTCGCGGATCCGGACATCGTCTCGCTCGTGGAGGAGTCGATCGTCGAGCGGCGCTGGTGGGTGGAGCAGTGGCCGGAGGGGGTGGAGTTCGTGACCGGGCTCGTCGCCCAGGACGTCCAGGACGGGATCCTGGAGCGCCACGGCCGCTGGCCGCTGTGTCCGGTGTGCGGTCCCGGCTCCGGAGCCGAGGCCCCGCACGCGTTGGACATCGAGCCGGAGCTGGGCGCGGACCCGCACTGGGTGTGCTCGGAGGCGGGCGTGTCCGTGGCGCCGGTCGGCAGCCTCGGATCGGTGGCGGGGTGACGGTCTCTTGACGGTCTACATCGACCCGCCGGACTGGCCGGGGCACGACCGCATGTGGTCGCACCTGGTCAGCGACGTCTCCTACGACGAACTCCACGCGTTCGCCGAGAAGTTGGGCGTCACGCCGCGCGCCTTCGAGCGCGACCATTACGACCTCCCGTCGCACCGGTACGTGGACGCGGTGCGCGCGGGGGCGATCGAGGTCGGCTCGAAGGAACTGGTACGCAGGCTTACGGAGGCGGGCTTGCGGAGGCCGAAGGGCCGGCCCGCGTAAATCAACCCAATCAAGCCCCGCAGGGGGCACCTCCCAGCGTTAGCTGGGGGAGTTTGAGGCGTGGGGTTCGGGGCGGAGCCCCGAGACGTCGGGCACGGCCCCCGACCCCGTCACAACCCTCGACCCCGTACGCCGGTGCAGCCGCAACGACACCACGGTCAGAGCAAGCGCCAGCACCGTCATGGCCCCGCCGGCCCACGCAGTCGCCGGATACCCGAGATCCAGGTCGATGACCGTGCCCCCGAGCCACGGCCCACCCGTATTGCCCAGGTTGAACGCGGCAGTCGTGGTAGCACCGGCCAGGGTGGGCGCGGCGCCCGCGACGTTGAACATCCGGGCGTTGAGGGCCGGCGCCGTATAGAACGCGGAGAAGCCGAGGAGGAAGGACAGCACCACCGCGGCGAGCGCGACGTGGCCGAGCACGGCGAGCGCCGCGAGGAAGACGGTGGACGCGGTGATGCCGGTCAGCAGGACCCCGAAGAGGTGCGCGTCGGCGATCCGCCCGCCCAGTGTCGTACCGGCGAGCGCCCCGAACCCGAACAGGGCGAGCACGGCCGGGACCCAGCTCTCGGGCAGGCCGGCGACGTCCGTCAGGAGCGGCGAGAGATAGCTGAACGCGCAGAACACGCCGCCCGCGGCGAGCGCTGTGACGGCGATGGACAGCCACACCTGGCGGTCGGCGTAGATGCTCAACTCCCGCTTGAGACGCGGGCGTTCGGCGGGCAGCGGGATCTTCGGCACGAGGGTCACGATGCCGACGAGGGCGATCACGGAGGCCACGCCCACCGCCCAGAACGCGGCGCGCCAGCCGAGCCCGTCGCCGAGGAACGCGCCAGCCGGGACGCCGAGCACGTTCGCGATCGACAGGCCGCCGATCATGACGGCCATGGCGCGGGCCCGCTGGTTCACCGGCACCATCGCGATGGCGACCGCCGCGCCGACCGCCCAGAAACCGGCGCAGGCGAGGGCCGAGACGACGCGGGAGGCGAACAGGATTCCGTAGGTCGGGGCGAGCGCGCCCGCGACCTGGCCCAGGCCGAACACCGTGATGAGCGAGATCAGGGTGGTCCGGCGCGGCAGGCGCAGCGTCGCCACGGCGAGCAGCGGGGCGCCGACCACCATGCCGATCGCGAAGGCCGAGATCAGCAGTCCGGCCTGCGGGATCGTGACGTCCATGTCGTCGGCGACCGCGGGCAGGATGCCGGAGAGCATGAACTCGCTGGTGCCCAGGGCGAAGACGCTGAGGCCGAGGATGTAGACGGCCAGGGGCATACGGCTGTTCGAGCGGTGGGTGGGTGCTGGCGAGTCCGGTGAGTCCGGAGGGCTGGGCTTTGGGGACATGTAAGGAGCCAACCGGGGCGTGACGGGTGGCATTCCCGGGCGGTCAGAGCGTCAGCAGGTCCAGCTCGGCCGTCAGGTTCTCGCGGGCGGCGGACTCCCAGTGGGACCTGCCGTGCGGGGTCCGGAACAGCAGTGGCAGGTCGAGGAGTTGGCGCAGGACACCGGCCCGGCCGTCCCGGAACGCCTCGTCCGGCACGAAGGCGTACTCCTCGCGGACGGCCTTCGTGTACGCGGCGTACGCGGGCGTGGGCGCGGCCAGGATCGCCAGGTCGGCATCGCACAGTGCCTCGCCGTTGGCGTCGCCGTCGGCCGGGTCGTGGGTGACGGTGAGCCGGACGAGCCGGGCGACCTCGGCGACCTGCGCGTCCGACAACCCGGCCTCCGCCAGGGCGCGTTCCGCCAGGACGGCGGACCGCTCCTCGTTCTCCGAGCGGTCCGGCCGGTACACCGCGTCGTGGAACCAGGCCGCGAGCCGCACGAGCCCGGCGTCGTCCGCGTGCTCCTCCAGCACGTCGATGTGGTCGAGGACGGCGGTGAGGTGCGCGACCGTGTGATACCTGCGCTGCGGCTCGGACCACCGAGCCAGGAGATTGTCGGCATACGGATACGGGTCGGCCCCCGCGCCCGCCGTCGCCGCACGCAGGGTACGGGCCCAGCGCTCGCGCAGGTCCGGGGTGGCCGTGTGGTCTTCGTGCGTCATGCGACCGACCCTAGCCCCGCCAATAGGAGCCCCTGCGGCGATTGAGCAGCGGGGTCCGGGACGGAGCCCCGATCTTTTCAGCCCCGCACTTTGGACGAGAGCCCGCGGGGTCCGGGGCAGAGCCCCGCGACCGGGCCCCGGCGCGGCCGGAGGAAAACCGTTCGCCCCCGGCGGCAGCCGTCCCGTACAATCGCCCGTCTTCCCCGCCTCCCCCGCCGACACCCGTCGGCAGGCCGGAGCGCGCCACCGACCGGACGGCAACCGGCCGGGACCCTTACGTACGCGTACCTGGATTCCGGAGGCAGAACCCCGTGAGCACGTCACCGTCGTCGTCCGCGCCCGCGCCCGCGCCCGCTCCCGCGCCCTCGCCGCTCGACCATGAGCGCGGGCACCTGGTCTCGTCCCGCGCCGCCCTGCGCGCGATGCGCGAGGACGCGCAGGCGCTCGACATCCGCGACGTCACCGCGAACTGGGTGAACGCCGAGGTCCTCCAGCACCAGATCGACGAGCGGATCAAGGCGCTCGCGGACCTCAGCCACACCCCGCTCTTCTTCGGCCGGCTCGACTACCTCCACGCTCCCGGCGCCGAGCAGGCCGAAGGGGCCGAGGGCGAGAAGTTCTACATCGGCCGCCGGCACGTGCACGACGCCGACGGCGACCCCATGGTCATCGACTGGCGCGCGCCCGTCTCGCAGCCCTTCTACCGGGCCTCCAAGAAGGACCCGATGGACGTCGCGCTGCGCCGCCGCTTCGGTTACACGGGCGGGGCCCTCACGGCGTACGAGGACGAGCACCTCACCGACCCGGCCGAGGTCGAGCGGACCAGCAAGCTGCTCCAGCAGGAGATCGAGCGGCCGCGCGTCGGCCCGATGCGCGACATCGTCGCGACGATCCAGCCGGAGCAGGACGAGATCGTGCGCGCCGGCCTCGCGGGGTCCGTCTGCGTACAGGGCGGGCCCGGCACCGGAAAGACCGCCGTCGGCCTGCACCGCGTCGCGTATCTCCTCTACGCGCACCGGGAGCGGCTCGCGCGGACGGGGACGCTGGTCATCGGGCCGAACGCGTCCTTCCTGCACTACATCGAGCAAGTGCTGCCCGCGCTCGGCGAGTTGGAGGTCAAGCAGGCGACCGTGGACGACCTCGTGGCGCGGGTGGAGGTGCGGGGCTCCGATGGTCCCGCCGCCGCGATGGTCAAGGGCGACGACCGGATGGCGGAGGTGCTGCGGCGGGCGTTGCGTTCGCACATCAGCCTGCCGACCGAAGGTGTCGTGGTCGTCCGCGGCTCGCGGCGCTGGCGCGTCGCCTCGTACGAACTGGAGGAGATGGTAAGCGAGTTGATGGCGCGCGACATGCGGTACGGGGCCGCGCGCGAGGCGCTGCCGCAGCGGGTCGCGCACGCCGTGCTCGTCCAGATGGAGCGGGCGGGCGAGGCGCCCGACGACCGGGTGCAGAACGCGGTGGCGCGGAGTGCCGACGTGAAGGCGCTGGTGAAGAAGGTCTGGCCGGCGGTCGACCCCGCGAAGCTGGTGCTGCGCCTGCTCTCGGACGCGGACTTCCTGGCCGAGCACGCGGACGGGCTGCTCGACGCGCACGAGCAGAAGACCGTGCTGTGGGAGAAGCCGGCGCGGAGCGTGAAGAGTGCCAAGTGGTCGGCCGCGGACGCGGTGTTGATCGACGAGGCGACGGATCTGATCGAGCGGACGCACTCGCTGGGCCATGTCGTCCTCGACGAAGCGCAGGACCTCTCGCCCATGCAGTACAGGGCGGTTGGGCGGCGCGCGACGACCGGCTCGGTGACGGTGCTCGGGGATCTCGCGCAGGGTACGACGCCGTGGGCGACGCGGAGCTGGGACGCCGCGCTCGGCCATCTCGGCAAGTCGGACGCGGTGGTGGAGGAGCTGACGGCGGGCTTCCGCGTCCCGACGGATGTCATCGCGTACGCGTCGCGGCTGCTGCCTCAGATCGCGCCGGGGCTCGCGCCGGTGGCGTCGGTCCGGGAGAGCCCGGGGGCGTTCGAGGTGCGGCCGGTGGGTGGGGTCGGGGACGTGGTGGCGGCGTGCGTCGAGGCGCTGCGGTACGAGGGGTCGGTGGGGCTGATCGCGGCGGATGCGCGGTGTGGGGTGCTGGCGGCGGCCTTGGCAGAGGCGGGGCTCGGGTATCTCGCTCCTGGCGAGGAGACGACGGCGCAGGCGCGGTTGACGCTGGTGCCGGCGTCCCTCGCCAAGGGGTTGGAGTACGACTACGTGGTCCTGGACGAGCCGGCGGCGGTGGTTGACGGTGAACCGGATGAGCGGACGGGGTTGCGGCGCCTGTACGTGTCGCTCACGCGTGCGGTGTCGGGCCTGGTGGTCACCCACTCGGCACCGCTGCCTCCGGCGCTGACCTAGGAGTGGCTGGGGCCGAAAGGCCGGGGCTCTGCCCCGGACCCCGCTGCTCAATCGCCGCAGGGGCTTGAAATACCAAGCCCTGCGGGGGCTTAAAGGTTTGCTCAATCGCCGGCGGGGCTTGATCTACCAAGCCCCGCCGGCGATTGAGGCGCGGGGTGCGGGGCAGAGCCCCGGCCTTTTGGGCCGGTGGGGCCGCTACGAGTCCAGGGCCTGGCGCCACACCCGGACCGCGGCCGCCGACACCGGGGCCGACCAACCCGCGGGGCGACTCGCTCCGCCGATGTGGAAGGCCGAGACACCCGCCGCCCGCAGGGCCGGCAGGTGGTCGAGGCGGAGGCCCCCGCCCACCAGCATCTGCTGCGCGTAACCCGGCTCACCGGAAACCGTGCGGGACGCCTCGGTGAGGAGGACGTCGAGACCCGCGTCCACCCCGTCCGCCGACCCGGCCGTGAGGTACGTGTCGAGCCCCGGCAGATCGCCGAGCTGCTTACGGAGCGCGTCGCGATCGGCGGCCCGGTCGATCGCCCGGTGGAACGTCCAGCGGCAGCCGTCGAGTTCGGCCACGACCGACTCCACCGCGGCCAGGTCGGGCCCGCCCTGCTCGTCGAGGAACCCGAGCACGAACTCGTCCGCCCCCGCCGCCCGCAGCGCCTTCGCGGCACGTACGAGAGCGGAGACGTCCCCCGCCGTGAACCCGTCGGTCAGCCGCAGCATCACGCGGAGCCGGATGTCCACGGCGGCGCGAATCGCCGTGAACGTCTCCACGGACGGCGTGAGCCCGTCCGCGGCCATGTCCGCGACCAGCTCGAGCCGGTCCGCACCTCCGGCCTGAGCGGCGACCGCGTCCTCGGCGTCGAGGGCGATCACCTCCAGGACTGCACGCTCGCTCATGAGGCTCCTGACAGGTCTAGTCCATTGATCCGCGGCGCTCACTTTACGCCGCGGGCACGACGAGCGCGAGCACTCCCCGCAGCGTGCCCGTCACGCGTCCGTCACGCGCCCGTCACCCTTGCGTGTAGTACCCCCAGGGGGTATAACTGGATCACGTGATGAGGTACCCATAGGGGGTACTCGGAGCGTACTCGGCCACACCCCGCGAACGAGGAGGCACCATGTCGGCGCACACCGTCGTCCCGCCCGACCAGGTGGAACTCGCGATCGGCGGCATGACCTGCGCGTCGTGCGCCGCCCGTGTCGAGAAGAAGCTGAACCGCATGGACGGCGTCGAGGCGACCGTCAACTACGCGACCGAGAAGGCCAAGGTCAGCTACGCGGACGGGGTGGAGGTCGCGGACCTCATCGCCACCGTCGAGGCCACCGGGTACTCGGCGCAGCAGCCCGCGCCCCCGGCCGCCGCCTCCGAACCCGATGCCGAGGGAAGCGAGGGCGCGGCAGGCGAGTCGGAGAGCCACGAGCTTCGTACGCTGCGGGAGCGGCTGATCACCGCCGTCGTGCTCGCCGTGCCCGTCGTCGCGATGTCGATGATCCCGGCCCTCCAGTTCGAGTACTGGCAGTGGCTGTCCCTGACGCTCGCCGCGCCCGTCGTCGTCTACGCGGCCTGGCCCTTCCACCGGGCCGCCTTCACCAACGCGCGGCATGGTGCGGCCACGATGGACACCCTGGTCTCGGTCGGGGTCTCCGCCGCGTTCCTGTGGTCGCTGTGGGCGCTGTTCTTCGGCACGGCCGGCATGCCCGGCATGACGCACCCCTTCGAACTGACCATCGCCCGCACCGACGGCGCGGGGAACATCTACCTGGAGGCCGCCGCCGGCGTCACCGCGTTCATCCTCGCGGGCCGCTACTTCGAGGCGCGCTCCAAGCGTAAGGCGGGCGCCGCGCTCAGGGCGCTGCTGCACCTGGGTGCCAAGGACGTGACCGTCGTACGCGGTGGTGGGCGCGAGGAGACCGTCCCCGTAAGCGAGTTGAAGGTCGGGGACCGGTTCGTGGTGCGGCCGGGCGAGAAGATCGCCACCGATGGTGCCGTGGTCGAGGGTTCCTCAGCCGTGGACGCCTCCATGCTCACCGGCGAGTCGGTACCGGTCGAGGTCGCGGTCGGGGACGCGGTCACGGGTGCCACCCTGAACGTGGGCGGGCGGCTCGTCGTCGAGGCCACCCGCGTCGGCGCCGACACCCAGCTCGCCCGGATGGCGAGGCTCGTCGAGGACGCGCAGAACGGCAAGGCCGCCGCCCAGCGCCTCGCCGACAAGATCTCCGCGGTGTTCGTGCCGGTCGTCATCGCGCTCTCCCTCGCCACGCTCGCCGGCTGGCTGCTCAGCGGGGCGGGCCTGACGGCCGCCTTCACGGCGGCGGTCGCGGTCCTGATCATCGCCTGCCCGTGCGCCCTCGGGCTCGCGACGCCCACCGCCCTCATGGTCGGCACCGGCCGCGGCGCCCAGCTCGGCGTACTGATCAAGGGCCCGGAGGTCCTGGAGACCACCCGCAAGGTCGACACGATCGTCCTCGACAAGACCGGAACCGTAACCACCGGACGTATGACGCTGCTCGGCGCGCACACCGCCGAGGGCGTCGAGCGGGACGAGGCACTGCGCCTCGCCGGGGCGCTGGAGCACGCCTCCGAGCACCCGATCGCGCAGGCCGTGGCCGCGGGGGCGGCGGCCGAGGTCGGGGAGCTGCCGACGCCCGAGGACTTCGTGAACGTCGCCGGGCTCGGCGTCCAGGGTGTCGTGGACGGACACGCGGTGATGGTGGGGCGCGAGCAGTTGCTGGGGGAGTGGGAGATCCGCCTGCCCGAGTCGCTCGCGAAGGTGAAGGCCGAGGCAGAGGAGGCCGGGCGTACGGCGATCGCCGTGGCCTGGGACGGCGAGGCGCGCGCGGTCCTCGAAGTCGCCGACGCCGTGAAGGAGACCAGCGCGGAGGCCGTCCGCCGCTTGGGGAAGCTCGGGCTGCGGCCGGTGCTGCTGACCGGGGACAACGAGGCGGTGGCCCGTTCCGTGGCGGCGGAGGTCGGGATCACGGATCCCGCCGACGTCATCGCGGAGGTGCTGCCGCAGGACAAGGTCGACGTCGTCAAGCGCCTTCAGGGCGAGGGGCGTTCGGTGGCCATGGTCGGCGACGGCGTCAACGACGCGGCGGCGCTCGCGCAGGCGGACCTGGGGCTTGCGATGGGCACGGGGACGGATGCGGCGATCGAGGCGGGGGACCTCACGCTCGTGCGGGGTGACCTGCGGGCGGCGGTCGACGCGATTCGGCTGGCGCGGCGGACGTTGGGGACGATCAAGGTGAATCTGTTCTGGGCGTTTGCGTACAACGTCGCGGCGGTTCCGCTGGCCGCGGCGGGGTTGCTGAGTCCGATGATTGCGGGGGCGGCGATGGCCTTTTCGTCGGTGTTCGTGGTGGGGAACAGTCTGCGGTTGCGGGGGTTTCGGGGGAGTTTCTAGGCTGCTCAAGCGCCGCAGGGGCTTAAAAGACCTGGTGGTTGAAATAGGGTTACTTGTCGTGATTGCCCGTGTGCGTGTTGTTGGTCCGTTTCTTCTGCTCGGTGGCTCCGTAATCGGCCTCCTCGTTCTCTGTGCCGTCCAGTCCGCCCCCATGGCGGACGTGGTCGTCTACCGGGCCGAGGGGGCCGCCGTGCTCGCGGGCGGGGGCGATCTTTACGGGTTCGTCGTGACGGAGTGGGGGTTGCCGGCCACCTATCCGCCGTTCGCGGCGTTGCTGTTCGCGCCGATGGCGTGGGTGTCGTTGCCGGTGCTCAAGGCCGGGTTTCTGCTCGGCAACGTCGCGCTGGTCGTGGTTCTGGTCCGGCTGTCCTGCCGGCTCGCGGGGCTGTGGATGTCGCGGGCGGCGGTGTGCGCGGTCGCCGCGCTCGCGCTGTGGCTCGAACCGGTCTTCCAGACAGTGCTGTTCGGGCAGATCAACCTCGCCCTCGCCTGCCTCATCCTGTGGGATCTGACCCGGCCGCCCGGCGCGCCCGGCAAGGGCCTCGCGCTCGGCATCGCCACCGGCATCAAGCTCACGCCCGCCGTCTTCATCGTGTACCTGTTCCTGGCGGGGCGGCGGCGGGAGGCGGCGTACGCGGTGGCCGGGTTCGGCGGCACCCTCGCGGTGGGCGCGCTCGTACTCCCGTACGCCAGTGGGGAGTTCTGGACGCGGCGGCTCTACGAGACGGGGCGGGTCGGCAAGGCGTGGATCGTCGACAACCAGTCCTTGCAGGGGCTGGTCGCGCGGGTGTTGCACACCGCCGAGCCGGGGTTGTGGTGGGCGGTGCCGGCCGGGGTCGTCGTGGTGGTGGGCCTGTACGTGGCGCGGCGCGTACAGGGGCCCCGCGGGGTGGTGCTCGCGGCGTTCACCGCGCTGCTCGTCTCGCCCATCAGCTGGTCGCACCACTGGGTGTGGTGTGTGCCGTTGATCGCGGTGGTGTGGGCGGAGGGCCGGTGCGGTACGGGGTGGGCGCTGGCGGCCCTCTTCACCGCCCGCACCATGTGGCTGCTGCCGCACGAGGGTGACCTGGACCTCCACCTCGCCTGGTGGCAACAGCCCCTGGCCTCCCCGTACGCCCTGCTGGGCGTGGCACTCCTCGCCTGCACCGTGGCCGGAACCCATCGCCCCACCCCGCCCCTTCCCGAAAGTCCTGCCGGACGGGCCTGCTCAGTCGCGGCAGGGGCTTGATAATCAAGTCCTGCGGGACGGGCCTGCTCAGTCGCGGCAGGGGCTTGATAATCAAGTCCTGCGGGACGGGCCTGCTCAGTCGCGGCAGGGGCTTGATAATCAAGTCCTGCGGGACGGGCCTGCTCAGTCGCGG